>JAFGTL010000451.1 GCA_016934125.1 Candidatus Hydrogenedentota bacterium | reverse complement strand
GCTGCGACCATCACGGCCCCGGTGTTCCCTGCGCTCACCGCCGCGTCGGCCAGGCCCTGTTTCACGAGCCGGATCGCGACGAGCAGCGAGGCGTCCTTCTTCTTGCGCACCGCCATGACGGGCGAATCGTGCATCTGGATCACTTCCGAGGCGTGGATGACGGAAATGGTGGACGGTGCGCCGCGCCGGGCGAGGGCGGGCTTCAGCCGTTCCTCGTCGCCGACAAGGGTCAGCTCAAGATCCGGATCCGCGCTCGCGAGGATAGCCCCCTCGATCTCGGGATCCGGCGCACCGTCGCTGCCCATGGCGTCAAGGACAACTCGCATTGGACACCCCTGGTTGCATGCCCCCCAAACCAGGCTATTCCGCTTCGACGCTGACGACCAGGCGGTCCTTGTAGTGGCCGCACTTCGGGCACACCCGGTGCGGCAGGATACGCTCTCCGCAACTGGCGCACTCGACCAGCGCGGGTGCGGTCAGCGCATGGTGCGAACGGCGCGTATTCTTTCGGGTCTTGCCCGTTCTACGCTTTGGTACTGGCACGTCTCATTCCTCCGAATCTGTGGATCTGAGGCCGGGAAACAACTCGCCGAGTCCCGCCAGACCCTTGTTTCTCAACTCATCCTCGCGGCCGTCTGCCTCGAGATACGCCCGCTGCGCCGGATCGGCCCCGCATTCGGGGCACAGGTCGGGGCGGTCTTCACAGGCCACGAACTTCACCGGAAACGCCAACACAACCTCTTCCCAGGCCCGTTCGGCCAAGTCGATCACACCGCCCGGGCACGGGTAGCACTCGTCGTCCTCGTTCTCCTCGTCGTTCAGCGTCTCGAGGGGATGCGGCTCGGACCGTTCGGCAAACCGCCACACCACTTCGCTCGAAAACGGCAGTTCCACGTCCAGCAGGCACCGATCGCACGCCCGGATGAACGTCCCCGACACGGCACCCCGGAAGAACCACTCGTGGCCCAAGCCCGACAAGGTGCCGCATACCCGGATGGCGCCCGGGCGCAGATCGCGCGCCGCGTCGCCCCCGAGTTCATCGCCGGGGACGGTTACATCTATTGGCAGCCCCTCTTCCGTAACTGACGTGAAGGGGAATCTCAGTTTGTCCACGGCTCTCCAGCCTCCTGAAGCAGCGTGCCGGATAGCGTAGCAAATAGAGCCCAGCTAAGTCAAACGACGGCCATGCTTTGGCCACCCCGTACGCCGCCCCGCCGCACCGGCTTCTTCCCGGGCCTGCCGGGCTATCGGGCCCGCGTGGATCGCGCCCGCCCGCATGCGTATAATCGGTGTTGTCGTTTGGGGACACGGCGGCGGGTCCGCCGTGTTCGGGGAGCCTCACGGGCCGTAACGCGCGTCCTTTTGCGTTCGGCGCCGGCCGCCGTCTCGCTCGCGGCCTGTCAGGCGGGAACCCAACAGGGAGTACCTTCTATGAACCGGCATCGGACCACTCTCGTCATCGTATCCGTCCTGCTCGCCGGCCTGTGCGGATGCGCCACTTTCGCCCGGCCCACTCCGGAGCCCTTCACCCTTGTCGTCCTGCCCGATACGCAGTGCTACGCCGATATCCGGACACAATACGCGGCCAAGCACTGGGGCAACGGCGATCTGCGCGAGCTGTTCTTTCAGCAGACCTCCTGGATCAAGGAGAATCGGGACGCGTTGAACATCGCCATGGTGGCTCACCTGGGGGACGTCGTGCAGGCCGACCACGACCACGAGTGGTGGATCGCCGATCGCGCCTTTGGCGCCCTCGATCACGAGGTGCCCTATATCCTCGCGCTCGGCAATCACGATATGGGCTGGGGCGACCTCGATGCCTATTCGGGCACCGCCCGCGACACGAACCTGAACCAGTTCTTCCCGCCGGCCCGTTTCCAGAGCAACCCCCTTTACCGCTATGGCGGAAACCTGGACGGCGTCAGCGACAACTACTACCTTCTGTTCAGTGCCGGTGGTATGAAGTTCCTCATCCTCTCCCTCGAATTCAAACCCCGCGACGAGGCCTTGGCCTGGGCCAACGAGGTGGTTGCCCGCTATCCGGAGCGCCGGTGCATCGTGGTTACGCACGCCTTCGTGGATGCCAAGCGCCAGCTCAACGACATGAAGCACTACAAGGTCGAAGGGAACGGCGCCCAAGCGGTCTGGGACAAGTTCGTCAAGCGCCACGCCAGCATCTTCCTGGTGCTCTGCGGCCACTACACGGGCGAGGCCACCATCACCCTCAAGGGCGATCACGGCAACGATGTCCACGCCCTGCTGGCCGACTACCAGGGCTGGAACAACGGCGGTGACGGGTACCTGCGTATCATGACCTTCATCCCGGCCGTTGACACGATTGATGTGCGCACCTATTCGCCCGTGCTCGACAACGAGATCTTCGCGCCGGAGAGCCGCTTCACCCTTCCATACCCGATGAAGGGGGATACCCTCAGCCGCGCCGCCGCAGGCTGATGCCCCGTCGACCCCGGGCCGGGGGAGCCCCGTTGCCGCAGGGCCCCGGCAGGGCAATCGCACTTAATCCTGTGTGAAGGCGGGGCGGGGTTAGTAGCCCGGATTTTCCCTTACGATTCTGCAAGAAGGAGGGGTT
>JAFGTL010000450.1 GCA_016934125.1 Candidatus Hydrogenedentota bacterium | reverse complement strand
TGGGAGTTTCGTCGATGGACTCCCGGAATTGTCAAACTGCTACTGCCACCCCGGCAGAGCCGGGGGGTCTCCCAACGTTAGGCTAGAAGCCTAACTTGGGGGGAGACACCATGCGCCGAATTGTGCTGTCGGCGGTAGTCATGTCGGTTCTGGCCGTATGCGCATACGGGGGCTCGGGCAGCGGTGACTCGCCGATCGGCCTCATCGACACGCGGGGCCCGGAGTTTGCGTCGCTCGCCGTCGATCCGTCTCTCGCCACGCCAGGGGACACGGTGACAATCACGTTCAGCGTGTCCGAGCCGCTGGCGGCGAATCCCGTAGTCCGTGTGAACTCGAACATCGCCACGTTTGTGAGCGAAGTCGGGGGCGTGTACACCTACATCTACACGATCGGGATGTTCGATCCGAGCGGCCCGGCGGAGATCACGATTGAGGGCGCGGACGTGCTGGGCAACCCGGGCGATACGTCGGCGTCGGATCTCCTGACACTGGACGTGCCGCCGCTCCCCCTCCGCACGGGGCTGGTGCTTCTGGTTCTGTTGGCGGTGGCGCTGTTCACGTTGCGCCGCCTGCCTAAGGCATCGGCGGCGCTGTTCCTGGGCGCGCTGGTTCTGGCGCCCGCGGCGTCGGGGCAGGATCCTACGGTGTCGAATGTCCAGTTCGTGCAGCAGCCGGCCGCGTCAGGCGGCACAGAGGTTGTCATTACCTACGATCTCGATTCACCGCTGGAGGCCTGCTACGTCACCGTCTGGTTGTCGAAGGACGGGGGGACGGACGGATTTCCGTTCCCGGCGATCTCGGTGACGGGCGACTTGACGGATGTGGAGACGGGCACGGGGCACACCGTCGTGTGGGACGTGGCGCGGGACTATCCCAACGAGTACATCCCCGAAGCCCGGATCCGCGTGACGGCGACCACGGGTGAGCGGGACTACTCGCCGTGGGAAGCCTGCTATCCGGCCTACATCGTGGCGAATTCCGCGAAGTGTCAGAACAACCTGAAGCAAGTCGGCCTTGTCCTCAAGATGTTCTACTGCGAGGCGCCAGGCGAGGTTTATCCACGCCTGTCGGACGAGCCGGGGCGGCTCATGTTCCGGGAAGACGAGATCTACGGCGAATACCTTTTCACCCCCGAGACGCTGAACTGCCCGGGCCGTGCCGATGAGGAGCCGCCGCCGTTCTTCGATGACGATCATTACGTCCACCTTGGCTACCTTCTGAGGTGCGATGAAGATGCGACGGCGTTTGCGGCGGCTTACACGGCCGAGGCGCTTGGGGGCGGGGACTTTTCGGCGAACCTGCCCGCCACGACGAGCTACGGGAGTGTGGTGTATCGATTGCGGTGCGGCATCGAGCGTTTCGTGGTAACGGACATCAACGACACGGAAGCGATGGCGCAGGTTCGACAGGAGACGCCGGTGATGTTTGACTGGCCGGACAACCACCAGGCGGGCTGGGGGGGGAACGTGCTCTATCTGGACGGGCACGTGGAGTTCGTCGATTACGGCCAGTTCCCGATGACGGACACGACGATCGGCGCCTTGGCGGGGTTGGCGGGTTACGTGCCCCCGACGGAATGGCGATCGGGCGATCCGGTGCATCCGTACACGCCGACGGGCGATCCCTATGGGTTTGTGGCCGAGTGCGACGAGCAACTCCGGCAAGTGGGCATGTACTGCGCGATATACGCGAACGAGAGCGCCGGCGAGGTGTTCCCCCCGCTGTCCGCCGAAGCGGGGCGACTCATGTTCCCGGAGGAGTCGGTGTATCCGGACTGCATGACGAATCCCGGGTTGCTGGTGTGCCCGGGGCCGGCGCCGGCAACGCCCGCGCCGTACTTCGATGATCGGGACTATGTGTACTTGGGGTACGTGCTCACCTGCGATGATGACGTGGCGGCGTTCGCGGCGGCCTATGCGGCGGAACTGGCCGGCGGCGGCGATTTCTCGGGGGACTTGCCCGGCCCCGTGAGTTACGGCAGCACGATATTGCGCCTGCGAGACAACATCGAGGACTTCTTGACGGTGGACGTGAGCGATCCGGCGACGCTGGCCTGGATGGAGTCGCGGATTCCGGTGATGCTGGAGTGGCCGGACAACCACGAGGGCCTGTGCGGCGGGCACGTGTTGTATCTGGACGGCCACCGGGAATGGCACGATTATCCTGGCGAGTTTCCGATGACGGAGGCGACGGTGGGCGCCTTGGGCGCCCTCGCGGGCAGGACGGCCAAGGCGGAATGGGCCGAGCCGTGTCCGGCATACACCGAGGCGAACGATCCGTACGGATTCTGCGCGGCGTGCCGGAATCAGTGCGTGAAGATCGGGTTGGCCCTGCGGACGTTTTCCAACGATGACGTGGACGAACTCCTTCCGATGCTGTCGGATGAGCCGGGGCGGCTCATGTTCACGGAAGACGAAGTGCACTGCGAGTATCTGAGCGATCCGGATGCGCTGATCTGCCCGGGGCCGGCCGAGGTGACGCCGAAACCCCGTTACGACGATCAGCACTACGTCTACCTGGGCTATCTCGTCACCTGCGATGAAGACGTCACGGGATTTGCGGCGGCGTACGTGGAGGAGATGGCGGGGACTCGGGATTTCTCGGGGGACTTGCCGGGCACGGTGAGTTACGGAAGCACGATCTATCGGTTGCGCGATGATGTGGGACGCCTGCTGATCACGGACATCAACCATCCGGAGGAGGGATACGTTCCGTGGCATGAGATCCCGGTGCTGATCGAGTGGCCGGATCATCACGAGGGGCTTGTGGGCGGGCACGTGTTGTATCTGGACGGGCACGTGGAATGGCATGGGTATCCAGGGGAGTTCCCGATGACGGCGACGACGATCGGGACGCTGGACGCGCTGGCGACGTGGGCGGGGACGACGGAGTGGGCCACGAAAGAGTTCACGCGGGCGAACGATCCGTATAAGCAGGCGTTGTGCGCGCACAATCTGTACAGCCTGGGCATCATGATGAAGGTGTTTGCGAACCACGCCAATGGCGAGGTGTATCCGGCCCTGTGCACGACGCCCGGAACGCTCATGTTCACGGCCGAGGAGACAAGGCCCTACTTCCTGCACGAGCCGGTGCGGATGAACTGCCCGGGCTCGCGATACGCGTTCATCCC
>JAFGTL010000449.1 GCA_016934125.1 Candidatus Hydrogenedentota bacterium | reverse complement strand
TGTAGGGGCGCGGCTGGAGGAAGACGCACGCGTCGGCGATGCCGAGGCGGCCGATGAGGGCGTCCACGCGCTCCTGGCCCGGGCCGGAGCCGACGATGAGCAGTTTCACCCGCGGGCCGGCCGGGCCGAGCGCGGTCTGGAGCTGGTGCAGGGCGAGCAACAGGAAATCGAGCCCTTTCCGGGGCAGCAGCCACCCGACGAACAGGATCACGAAGTCCTCGTCGGCCAAGCCGAACTGCGAACGCTCGGCGGGCCCGGGGGCGAAAAGGGTCGTGTCGACGCCGGGGTGGATGTGGCGGATCCGATCGCAGTGGATGCCCTCGATCTCGAGGGTGCGGCGGGATCGCTCGGTATACACCAGGAAGCGGTCGGCGGTGGCGGCGACGCGCTGTTTGATGGCGCGCCGGGCCGGGCTGTCCTCCATGTTGAAGGGGATGTTGTCCCATACCATGACCACGTAGGGCACGCCGAACCGTTCCTTGGCCTCGGCGGCCTGGCCGCTCCAGTCCGTGAAGGTCTCCCAGGAGTGGACGAGGTCGAAGCCTTCGAGGCGGTCATGGAAGGGCACGATCCGGGGCTCGCGGTTCCGATACCGGGAGAGGAAGGCGTTGGCGAGCCGCGTGAGGGGTGGGCCGGCCTGGGTGTCGAAGTAGATGGGTTCGACGGGGAAGCCGAGGGAACCGTCATCGCGCTGGCGGAACCGTTGCTGGATCTCGGATTCGGCGCGGAAGGCGACCACGTCGGGGGCTCCGTCGAGCAGGCGGAACCCCTGGAGGTGCCAGGGGTTGAACCGGTTGCCTTTGAGCAGGGCGAGTTTCACGCGTCGTCTCCCCAGAAGTGCTTTTCGAGCACCTTCCTGGCCTCCTCGCGGTCGAGGGGGATGTCGATATGACGCGACACGACTTTCTTCTCGTACTCTTCGAGCGAGCAGATGGGCCGGGCCGGGTTGCCGGCCACGACGGTGTCCGGCGGGACGTCTTTGGTGACGACGCTGGCCGCGCCTACGACGGAATTGGGGCCGATGGTGACATTCGGTAGAATCGTCGCGTTGACGCCGATGTAGCAGTTGTCGCGGATGTCGATCTTGCCGAAGTCGGTGAGCGACTCGTACTTGTCCTGCAAGGTCGTGTTGGCGCTGTGCGTGACGAAGGTGACGTCGGGCGAGATGCCGACGTGGTTGCCGATGCGGATCAGCCAGGGCTCGGTGCCGATGTGGGTGGTGTAGATGCGGCACCGTTGGCCGATGCGCATGCCCATCTCGCGCAGGGTGCGAATGACCGTTTCCTGCGAGCCGTACCGCAGTTTGAGCTTCTGAATCAGGTGCTTCAGTCCCATCTGTTTCGTGCCCCTTGAGCGCCGGCGCCGGCGCCTATGTGTCGATCCGCCAGAACATGTGCAGGCTGGCCCCCGGCCACACCCGCACGACGCGAGGGCCTACCGCCGCGAACAGCCGCTGCAGCCGGAACTTGATCGCCTCCGGCATCTTGGCATGCTCGATCCACGGAAACAAGCCCGCGCCCACCTCGGGCCCATGGCCGATGCGGTGGAGGTTGGAGAAGCCGGCGCCGCGGAAGGTGCGCCGGACACGCCGGGCCGTGAGCGGGAGTTCGAGTTCCTGGGGCTGCCAGTTCCGGAAGGGCGCCCAGGTGTGCTTGTGGTAGAGGCCGCAGGCTTCGCAGATCCACTTGACGAGCCCGGCCACGTTGCCGTAGTTGGGCACGGAGAGGAACACGAATCCACCGGGCCGGAGGACGCGGCGGAACTCGGCCGCGGCCCGGGCGCCGTCCGGCACATGCTCGAACGCGTCGATACAGAGGAGTCCGTCGAAGGCGTTGTCCGGAAAGGGGAGGGCGCCGGCCTCGGCGAGGGCGAGGCGGAATCCCGTGCGGCTCGCGACGAGATCCACGCCGGTGTATGCGGCCCCGTGGGCCTCGACGGCTTCGGCCGCATAGCCGCGGCCGCAGCCCACGTCGAGGATGGCCCGGCCAGCCACGTCGATGCCGAGGGCGGCGAACACTTCGAGCAGGAGCGTGTCCTGGATGCCGTCCACCCCGCCGAAGGGGGAACTCACCATGAGGGGATTGGCCTGGTAATAGTCGCGCACATCGCGGTTCATCGCCACACGTGCCTCCGTGCGAAGCGGCTGCCGACGTATACGGCCAGGGGGCGCAGCGCCGGATAGACGAAATCGGCGGGGGCGCGCAGATCGCCCCGACACAACTCGCGCAGCCACTGCACGTACTTGGGCAGGCTGGCGAGGTCGCGGGCCAGATCCCATTCCGAGTACGGGCACCCGAGGTGGCGGAGGGCGAGGCCTTCGTTGCGGCAGCGTAGATAGAGGCGGCCGAGGGGGTAGTTGTGGTGGTGGAGGACGGGGGCGTCTTCCGGGAATGCGATGTTGAGGCCGGCGGCTCGGAGCTTGATCTGAAACTGGAAATCTTCGCCGATGGGCTGGGGATCCAGGCCCAGTTGTTCCCATACGGCCCGGGGTACGGCCGAGTTGGCGAAGGACAGGCCCCGGCCATGTCGCGCCACAAACCGGCGGATCTCGCGCGTGAAATAGAAATAACCGTTGCGTTCCCAGGGGAACTGGCGGAATCCCCGTTCGGGATCGGGCCGCGACGGCCCACACGACGCGCCTGCCGCCGGATCGGCGAGCGGCGCGATGAGGTTCTCGAGCCACTGATTGTGGGCGGGCACGGCGTCCTGCGACAGGTTGACGATGACGGGCGTCTGCGCCTCGCGGTAAGCGAGGTCGCGCGTGCGGCCCCAATCGAACTCGCCGGGCGGCACGTTGACGACGCGCGCGTCATGCTTGCGGAGGGTATCGAGTGTGTCGTCCGTCGATCCCGAGTCCACGGCGAGCACGTCGACGCGGCGGGGCGTTTCCTGCGCGGACACGGCTTCGAGGACGCGGGCGAGCAGGGGTCCGGCGTCGCGCGTCAGGATGGCGACGGTGACCGCGTCGTCACGGCGGATTCCGTGGATAGGGTTTGCGCCGCTCATTCGCCGTCCCCGGTGAGGAGGGCATCGAGGTCGGCCGCTGCGATGGTGCGGGTGCGCTGGATCCGGCGGCGTTCCTTCAGGGCGTGCGGGAGGGCCGCCCAGGTGGCTGCGCAGGTGCGCGCGAGGTGGCCGAGGGCGCGCAGCGCCCCGAAGGCGGCCCGCGAGGCGGTCCAGACGCGGCGAAGCTGGTGGATGCGCTCCGCGAGAATGGCCGGGGCGTGGCGCATCAGGAGGGGGGCGGGCATGTTCTTGACGACAAGGAGGGCGTGGTTGCGGCAGCACTGTTCGGTACGCCACCAGGTGCGCCCCTCGATGCTGGCCGAGCCGATATGGTAGGCCACGGCATCGGGGACAAACTCGGCGCCGAACCCGGCCAGGCGGGCGCGGAACGCGAGGTCGCAATCTTCGAAGTAGGCCACGAACCGTTCGTCGAACACGCCCACCTGTTCGAATACCTGGGCCCGGTAGAGGGCGGCCCCGGCCGAGACGCCGAAGACGCGTCCCGGGGCGCGGAACCCGGCCAAGGGGCAGCGGAACCCGATACTCTCGGGGCGGCCGCCGGGCGAGAGGGCGTCGCCGGCGCCGTAGACGCGATCCGGCTCGCCCTTGAATAACACGAGGGGGGCGAACATGGCCGCGTCGCTCGCGCGGGCGGCCTCGACGAGCCGTTCGAGGAAGTCCGGGGCAAGTGTCATGTCGTTGTTCAGCAGGAGGAGGCAGCCGCCGGGCTGGCGCCGCAGGGACTCGCGGATGCCGGCATTCGCCGCTACGCAGAACCCGGCATTCTCGGCGAGGCGGACCACGTGGGCCTGGGGCCAGGACTCTTCGAGGTACTCGGCCGTCCCGTCCGTGGAGCCGTCGTCGACTACGACGATCTCGAAGCGGCGGAAGGCCTGTGCCTCGATCGAGGCCAGGCACTCTGCCAGCATGGCCTTGCCATTCCACGTGGGGATGACTATTGACAACGACGGACACATATGCGAGCCACAGTGTAAAGCAATCGCGCCTCGATGGCTACAGCATTCTGCGACGCGCGCGGGACGGCGCGAGGGGGTGTTCGTGACGCGGGAGTACCGGAAAGTGGACGCGATAATGAAAATAAAGAAACCGAATCAAACTGATTAAATGGTAATTTATGCTGGACAAATCAAGCCACTACTGATACAATGCACACTGAGGAGAGTCATCGATGGCCCGGTATGACGTAAATGTGGCGTGGGACGATCCCTTCGACCGCCCTGCTGAGCGGCGGGAGTCGCGGCGATTCGAGTTTCGCATGAAGCTGTCGATTCGCGTGGATGTGCCGGGCCGCGAGCACCGGTTGATCGGGCCGGGCATCGTGCAAGACATCTCCTTGTCCGGCGTGTGTCTTGTCACCAAGCACGATCTCACCCCCGGGCAACAGGTGACGGTGGCGCTGCCGACGAACGTGTGCCGCGACGGGTTGTGCCTGCCGGAGGCTTTCCTCGGGCCGGCAGAGGTGGTGTGGGTGACGCCGGCGGAGAAGCGATGCAGCCGGGTGGCGCTGCGGTTTGGCGCGGCGCTCGTTCAGAACATGGAATTCGTCATGTTCGTGGAGCAACTCCAGAGCATGGCGGCGGTGCTGGGCGCCTGACGGGGGCCAGCGCCGGGGATGGCGATGTGACGGCACGGTCGGGGATGCACAAGAGGGGCCGTCTTGTGCTCGGATAGGGGCGAAGGGTCCGCCAGTCTCGGATGATTCGGCAATGCGTCCGGTGGCCTCTGCTCGGGAGGTTCTGAGGACGTGGGGCGGGAGCGGCCGCCCCGATACGCCGAATCGGCGCGCGGGGGCGCCCGTTTTGTTTTCACCCACCCAATGGCCTATCCTGGCCCGCGGTTGAATCACAACGGTGAATCCGTAACGCCGGGCTCCGGGTCGAATACGAGGCCCCGGCCCTGTCCGGATGGAGAACACATGCAGATGACGCCCTTTGCCGCATCGTTGCTGCTCGCCTTGAGCGCGACCGCCCCTCAAGTGGTCTCCCTTGACGCGGGCGTCAATGTCTGGGACACGGTGGTTCGCGACATCGACGGAGATGAACAAGACGACATCGTGGCCTTCTGCTGCGACGAGACCAGTGCCGAACTCGACAAGGTTCTCGTGGTCTTCCTTGCCGGTGACGATGGGGCGTTTCCGACGGCGCCGAGCGCGACCTTCGGCGTGGGGCCGGGGAACGGGTGCGCGTTTTTCGCCGAGATGGACGGGGCCCCGCCGGCCGAGACGGTGGTGGCCGGTGCGGAGGGCGTGACGGTGTACGCCTTCGAGAACGGCGGGTTCGTGGAACGGGGCCGGCAGGCGTTCTTCTCGTTGTTCCCGGGCGGTATCCGGGAGCCCCGGTTCATCGCCGAGATCGCCATGGATCTGGACAAGGACGGCGTGGACGAGTGGCTCGTGCCGATGCCGTCGGGGTACGGGGTGCGCGGGAAGGACGGCGCCGTGTGCACGGTGAACTGCGACGTCGAGAGCCACATCAGCGCCGGGGGCGGCGTGCGGGTGGACAACCGGCTTCCCGCCTTCCAGGCCTTTGATCTCGAGGGCCAGGAGCATCAGGCGCTCGCGTTCCTGAGCGACGAGTACGCGGATTTCGCGTACGGTGACCACTGGGCGGAGCACAAGCGGTTTCCGGTGCCCCAGACGCTCGGCGAGAAGTGGGAGGCCAGCGCCCACATGCACGATATCGACAAGAACGGCATGCCCGACCTGGTGGTGACGCAGACGCAGGGCACCATCAATCTCCAGGTGGTCACGCAAGTCTATCTCGCCTCCGGCCCGATGGAGTATCCCGAGGAACCCACCGCCCGGTTCGAGTCGAAGGGGTCTTTCGCGGCCCCCATCCTGCGCGATGTCGACGGGGACGAGAAGCTGGACCTGGTGTTCATCAACATCCCGTGGGGGGTGCGTTTCTTCATCAACTTCTTCGTGTTCAAGAAACTCGGCATCGACCTCGAGATCTACCTGTTCCGGGACGGCGGGTTCGGCGACGATCCCGATTTCCGCGCCGACGTGTCCATCGACGCGCCCGAGGGCCGGGAACAGTCGGCCTACGCCTTGGGCGATTTCAACGGCGACGGGCGCTCGGACATCGCTTTTGGCGCGGGGCGCGACAGCATGAACGTCCACACGGGCAGCGAGGACAAGTTCATCAGCTCGAAGCCCTGGGTGTCCTTTGACGTGCCCGCATTCGGGGTGGCCACGGTTCATGACATCAACGGGAATGGGAGTGACGACATGGTCATCTACCATCCCGGCATGGACAGGCGGGCGCACATCGAGCTTGTGATCTTCTGAGCTTCACGGTCGGCGGTGGCTGTTCGACGCGGCAACTTTTGCTGGTTTTCTCGTTTACCCCGTCCGGTCTGTCCGGCGGGTCTCACCCGGAAAAAAGTGCCGTTCCGGCCATTGCCAATTGCGTCGATTCGTGATACACTGGACACAAGAAGGTAACCGGATCGGTCTGTCCGCACACAATATATTGTGGTTTGTGTGCGATTCGCTTGGGCATGTGGGTTCGTGTCGCGTGCCAGGGCCGGCATAGCCCAAGGGCTGGTTGCTTTCGAGCGGAGTACGTAGACGAGCCGCGCCACGATTCGGAGGAGCCGGGCATGGCGGACAAGACCCCGACCTCGGCCAACGGCGAACCCGCCCAGGGCTCAGAGGACTCTGCGGAGTCCTCGTTCATCGATCAATCCGAATTGGACGATCTCCTGGCCGCGTTCAGCGAGGCCGGTGTTGAGGCGGACACCGCGGCCGAGCCGCTGGCAGACGGGGTCGAGCCGAATCCGCCTGCCGATGCCGGCGAGGCTGATGAGTCGGGCGCAGACGAAGTCCTGGATGAGGTGCTGTCCGCGGTGCAAGACGATGCCCCGCTGGACGGCAAGGACATCGAGGAGGTGCTTGCGCCGCAACAGGAGGACGCCGCGGATCTGGATGCCCCTCTTGGCAAGGGGGAACCAGGAGACGCGGCGGCAGGCCGGGACGAGGTCGAGGCCCTGATCCAGGAAGCGGCGGGCGAGGCGGGCGCCGGCAGCGCGCCGGCCGTGAGCGCCCCCGATCCGCTTGAGCGGCTGGCGAGACAGCAGGCGGAGGAGGTGGTTGGTTCGGAGAATCTGGCCGCAGCGGCGGGGGCGCCGGCGGCGGGGGCGCCGGCGGCGGCGGCGGCCAAAGGGCAGCCGGACGATGAGGCGCAGCTTTCTCAGGAGATGCTGGATTCGTTGCTGGCGGGCGCTGAAGCGGGGGCGCAGGAGGCGGCCGGGGAAGGCACAGGGCTGGAGGCCGAGCAGGCGGCCGGGTTGACGGATGAGGAGATCGGCGCCGAATTGGCCGATCTCGGCCTCGATGAAGGCGCCGAGGAAACGCCGGCGGCCGGGGGGAAACGGGAGAAGGTGGCCCGGGCGGCGCCGGAGGGGGGCCCGGAGGGGGGCGGGCTGGGCGGAATGCTGCAGGCGATTCGGGAGCACAGTGCCAAGCTGGCGGTGTCGCTTGGGGTGGGGTTGATCTGCACGTTCGCGACGTTCGCGCTTCTGTATGCGCACCGGACGCGGCCGCCTGATCTGACGAGTCTGACGCCGGTACCGATGAGCGACCTGCGGCGGGCTATCCGCTCAGGGAGGGGCCAGATTGACGCGGGGCAGTACTCGGCGGCCCGGGCGGAGCTGGATGCGGCGTTGGCCGGGGCGTCGCCGGGCCCGGATCGAACGGAGGCGGAGTTTGTGCGCCTGGAGGCCCAATACAAAGGGCTTCCCGAGCGGCTGACGCTGTACAACACCGAGGAGATGCACATCGCCATCGATGACTTCCTGCAGCAGGCCCCGTGGCATCCGGGCGCGCCGCAGGCCCTGGAATGGAAGGCGAAGCTGTATGAGCGCACGGGCATTCCCCACGCGGCCCGGGAGTTGTACAACGAGATCGTGTCGAACTACGCGACGGCGCCGAACCTGGAACGGGTGTTGCTCGACGGGGCGGACTTGGCCCTGGACATGGATCGGCCCGCGGAGGCCGTGAGATACCTGCAGCAGTTCCTTCAGCAGTTTCCGGCGTCGCCGTTGGCCGGGCAGGCCAAGTTGGGGCTGGGCGAGGCTTTGGTGGCCGCGGGTCAGGTGGACGAGGGGAAGTCGTTGCTTCGGCAGATCGCGGACTCGCAGGCGAGCACGCGGTTGGGCGCCGAAGCCTACACGCGGCTGGGGAAAGTGGCCTTTGAGGCGGGCCGGTATGACGAGGCGATCGCGCAACTGGAGCGCCGGCGCGAGACGGCGACGACGGCGGAGGGCCAGGAACAGGTGTATCTGCTTCTTGCCAAGGCGTACCGGAAGGCGAACCGGCCCCAGGAAGCGGAGCGGGTGTTGCGGGAACTCATCGATTTCTTCCCCGATTCCGAGGAGTGCGCCGAGGCGTTTGTGGAACTGACGGGGGTGCTGGACGATCTGGGGATGCGGCGGGAGGCCGAGCGGCTGGCGTCGGAGGCGGCGCGGCGGTATCCCGGGAACCCGGAGGTGCTGCGCAACAAAGGGGACTGGCTGGGCGTGGCGGGGAACGAACGGGCCGCGGCGGAAGCCTACCTCGATGCAGCCCAAGCGGGGGGCGATGATCCCGAACTGCTGCTGTCGGCCGCCCGGCATCTGCACCGGGCGGGCGACTTGGCCGACGCCCGGGCAGCGTACGAGCGGCTGGTGCTCGGCCATCCGCGATCGTCGCAGGCGTTCCAGGGCAGCATGGAACTGGCCGCGGTGCTGAGCGATCAGGGCAAACCGCGCGAGGCCCTTCGGCATCTCGAAGACCTCGCGCTCGCGTCCGAGGGGCGGCCGCAACGCCTGCCCGTGCTGATCGCACTGGGCGACATGTATCAGACGTTGGGCTTCAAGCAGCGGGCGGCGGAGATCTTCGAGCAGGTGGCCGTGGTCACCACCGAGCCGGAGGTTCTGGCGGAAGCGGCCGTCGCGCTGTTCGACGCCGGGGCCTGGAGCGAGGGGCTGGCGGTGGCGGAACGCGTCGACGTGGGCCGAGTCCGCGATGGCACGGCCTACGATCTGCTGATGAAGCACGGCGAGGCCTTGCTGCGGATCGACTCGACGCGCGGCGTTGAGAAGATGGAGCGGGCTTACGAAGCCTATCCGGGCGAGCGGACGCCGGAGGGCGATCGGGCGCTGCTGAAGGCGTACTTGGCGACGGATCGGACGGCGCGCGCCCGGATTCTCGTGCACACCATCGAGGCGCAGGTGCGGCAGAAGCCCGTGGATCTGCCCCTGCTCCAGAAGGCGGCGGTGCTGTGGGGCGACTACCTGTTCGAGCAGCGGGACTTCCGGGCCGCGGCGGACGCCTATGCGCTGGCCGCGTCGGGGGCGTCCGCGCCGAACGCCGACTCGCAATGGGCCGAGTTCCAGCGGGCCAACGCATTTCTTCAGATGCAGGATTTCGAGGGCAGCATCGCCCTCTTCGACGGCATCGCGGCGGGCAAGTCGCCTTGGGCCGACGACGCGGCCGCGAAATCTCAGTACGCCAAGCTCGAACAACGCCTGCGCGGCACGGCGCGGCCACACCCGGCCCCGGCCCGCGCGGGAGGATAGGCAGAATGGCCCGCACGACGATCGCAGAACGGATGAAGAACTACTTCGACCGGCAGATTGCGTTTTATGAGGAGTTGGCCGCCCACTACGAGAACCTGCTGGCCCATATCGACGAAATGGAGTTCGACGACGCGTTCACGCGCCGGCAGACGGCTTTCGATGGGCGCTCCAAGACGCTGATGAACGAATTCAAGGCCCTGTCGCGGGAATGGGAGGCGGCCGAGGGCGTGAGTGAGGCCGCTCGGGCCGATGTGGCGTCGCGGGCGGCCCGGGCGCGGGAGTTGGCCGCGAAGCTCAGCGAGGCGAACCAGCAGGCCGTCCGCGGCGTACGGGGCCGGATGGCGGGCCTGCAGGAGTCATGGAACCAACTGCGCCGGGGCCGGCAGATGCTGAACAAGTACCGGCCGACGGAACGCAAGGGCAAGGGGTACATTGACCGAGAGGCGTGATAGCGGTTCGCAGAGCCAGTCGATTCCGGACGCGGGGTTGGCCCCGCCGGCCGGCGGGCCCGGCGCGGTGCGGGATCAGGACGACTATGTGCGGATTCTCGCGGAGGCTTTCGAGAAGTTCACGCAGACGACGCAGACGATGGAGGAGTCGTACCGGCGACTCGCTTCACGGGTGCAGGCGCTGGATCGGGAACTGGCCGACAAGAACCGGGAACTGGCGTTCACGAGCGACTACCTGAGCGGGCTGCTCGAGAGCATGTCGGACGGCGTGATCGCCATCGACACGGAAGGGATCGTGACGACGTTCAACCGGGCCGCGAGCGATGTGCTCGGCTACACCCGGGAGGAGGCGGTCGGCCGGCGTTTCCGGGATGTGTTCGGGCGGGAATTCGCGGTGCCGCCGGGCCGGCAGGCGATGGAACTGCGCGCCCAGGACGGCCGGCGGATCCCGGTGAGCGAGCGGGATTCGCCGATGGCGGATCGGGCCAACAAGCGTATCGGCGCGGTCAAGGTGTTTCAGGATCTCAGCGAATTGGAGGCGCTGCGGGAACGCATCCGGCAGCAGGATCGGCTGGCCGCGATCGGCGAGATGGCCGCCACGGTGGCCCACGAGATCCGGAATCCCCTGGGCGGCATCCGCGGGTTTGCGGCGCTGCTCGCGCGCGATATCCCGGAGGACGATCCGCGGCGGCGCCTAGTGGACAAGATCCAGGTGGGCTCGAAGGATCTCGAACGGGTGGTGAACGAACTGCTCGAATACACGCGGCCCATGGAACTGCGGCTGCGCTCGTGCTCGTGCGCGGATCTTATCGAGGCGGCCCTGGGCTACGTGGATCTCGGCGGGCGCCCGATCCGGATCAGCAACGCCGTGGATCCCGGGCTGCATTTCATGGTGGATCCCGACAAGATGCGGCAGGTGTTTCTCAACATCCTGCTGAATGCCACGCAGAGCATCGAAGGCGAGGGATCCGTCACCATCCATTCGGGACAGGACGACGCCTGCCTGCGCCTGTCGGTGTCCGACACGGGCTCGGGCATGGGGCCGGCCCAGATGGAGCAGGTGTTCTCGCCGTTTTATACGACGAAAGAGAAGGGAACCGGCCTGGGCCTGGCCGTGGCGGCCAAGATTGTCGAGGGCCACGGGGGCCGGATCGAGGCGGACAGCGAACAGGGCAAGGGGTCGACGTTCCACGTGCTCCTGCCGCAACCGGATTGAGACATGGCGACATCGCGGATTCTGGTCGTTGACGACGAAACGCTCATGCGGGAGTACGTGCAGGAGGCGCTCGAACGGGCCGGCCACGAGGTGGACTCGGTGGGCGGCGGGCAGGCGGGCATCGAGCAGTTGCAGCGGGAAACCTACGACTTGGTGGTCACGGACTTGAAGATGGCGCCCGTGGACGGGCTGGGCCTGCTGCGGTGGCTCCGGGGCGAGCAGCCCGATACGCCGTGCATCATCATGACGGCCTACGGCACCATCGAGACGGCGGTTTCCGCCCTCAAGGAGGGGGCCGACGACTACATTCTGAAGCCCTTCGCGCCGGACGAACTCGAGGTCGCGGTGACGCGCGCCCTGGAACGGGAGCGGCTCACCCGGGAGAACCGCTACCTGCGCGCGGAGTTGAACCAGTACTACGACTTCGAGTCGATGGTGGGCGAGAGCGAGGCCATGCAGGAGGTGTACGGCCAGGTGAAGAAGGTGGCGGACAGCCGGGCCACGATCCTGGTGCGGGGCGAGAGCGGCACCGGCAAGGAACTGGTGGCGCGCGCCATCCACTACTCCGGGGCGCGCCGGGACCGCCCGTTCATCAAGGTGAACTGCGCGGCCCTGTCGGCGGGACTGCTCGAGAGCGAACTGTTCGGGCACGAGAAGGGCTCGTTCACGGGCGCCCACGAGCGCAAGATCGGGCGGTTCGAACTGGCCGACGGGGGCACGCTGCTGCTCGACGAAGTGAGCGAGATCAGCACGGAACTCCAGCCCAAGCTGCTGCGCGCCCTGCAGGAGCGCGAGTTCGACCGGGTGGGCGGCACGAGCCCTATTCAGGTGGATACGCGCATCATCTGCACGTCCAACCGCGACCTCGAGCGGGCGGTGGAGGAGAACACGCTCCGCGAGGATCTGTTTTTCCGCCTCAACGTCATCCCGATCCGGCTGCCGCCGTTGCGCGAACGGCGCGACGACATCCCGGCGCTGATGGACTATTTCGTGAAGCGGTACGCCCAGGAGAACGGGCGCGATATCGCCGGGTTCACGCCGGAGGCGCGCGCCTTGTTCCTCGAGTACGCCTGGCCGGGCAACGTGCGCGAACTGCAGAACGCCATTGAGCGGGCCGTGGTGCTCGCGTCCGAGCGCATGCTGGGCGTGGAGCACTTCAACCTGGACAGTGGCCGGCCGCAGCGTTCGGCGGGGGATCTCGTGTCGGTGCCGCTGGGCACGACGGTGGCCGCGATGGAGCGGGAGTTGATCCTGAAGACGTTGAGCCGCTGCAAGGACAACCGGACGCATGCGGCCAAGATGCTGGGAATCAGTGTACGCACGCTGCGCAACAAGTTGAAAGAGTACTTCGGCTAGGCAGAAACCTCCCGAAGGAGGGAAATGTTGCCGGACACGGCAGGATGGGTCGAGGGAAGCCGGCCGGAAGTGCCTGAGCGCGAGGATCTTACGTTTTGGCCCGGGATGGCATGCGGTTTGCTTTCCTGGTTGCGACGGAGATGACTCACGTTCCGGACACCGGCCCGGAACCCCCGACTGGAAGAGGAGAGAACGGTGTCAGCGTTCGCGGGGGTCGACACGTCGCTGGTTTTGACGCAGGCGATGAAGGTGGCGGAGTTGAACCACACCCTCATTGCCAACAACATCAGCAATGCGGACACCCCGAACTACAATCCGGTATCGCTGGACTTCCAGGGAACATTGCGGGCAGCCCTCGAGGGGCGGGACCGGATCGCGCTCCGCAGGACGGATCCACGCCACCTCGAGGGCGTTCGTCAATTTCCCGAATTCGAAGGTCTTGCAATTTTATCCAAGAATGACTACAATAAAGTCGATTTGGACCACGAAATGACAAGACTTAGCGAGAACACGGGTCGGCATACAACATATGGTAGTCTGTTAGTCAAGAGATTTCAGGCTATCAAGGATATGTTGAGTACCGTTCGGTAGGCACACACTATGTTGGAAGCCGTGTCGGCGACAGAGATTGCGGTATCCGGGCTCAAAGCGCAGCGGGTCCGCATGAATGTGATCGCCCAGAACATCGCGAACGCGACGACGACGCGGACGGCCCGGGGCGGGGCGTTTCGGCGTCAGATGGCGGTGTTGCGCGGCAACCAGGTGCGGCCGACGACGGATCCGGAGAGGTTCGGGGTCGAGGTGAAGCGGGTGGTGACGGACATGTCGCCGCTGCGTTTGGTGTATGAGCCGGGACACCCCGACGCGGACGAGGAGGGGTACGTCGAGTATCCGAACGTGGATTTGTCGGTCGAGATGGTGAATCTTGTGAGTGCCCAACGGGCGTATGATGCGAACGTGACCGTGATACTATCGAGTAAGCGCATGCGCGAGAAGGCATTGGAGATCATCCAGGCCTAGCGATCGCGTCGGGCCGGTTCGGCCCGTAGGAACTGCGGAGAAGACAGATGGCGGATCCAGTGAATCGAATCCCGGGGGTACAGTCCCAGCGGATCGAGATCGATCCGGTCAAGCTGCGCACCGCAGAACCGGCGGCGCCCGCCGGGACCAAGTCGTTCAAAGAGATCCTGGGCGAGACGATTGGGGAGGTGCAACGCCTTCAGGACGAGGCGGATAGCGCCGTGAAGAAGCTTGTGGCCGGGGAAGTCAAGGACGTGACGGACGCGATGGTGGCGGTTGAGAAGGCCGATATCGCGTTTCAAACCATGATGGTTGTCCGGAACAAGATGGTGGCCGCATACGAAGAGATCATGCGGATGAACGTGTAAGCCCGTTGGGGGCCCCGTTCGCGGGGCTTGCCGGCGGTTGACGTGTCGACATACCGGTTTGTGAGTCATCTCCGTCAGCTCGCAGCCGCAGGAGGAGCCCGGCCCAAGGGCCGGCACGGTGGGAACTGTTTCGCCCGCAAGGGGAGGCGGTTTCCGGGGACGCGGCATGGCGAGCCGGTGCGACGGACAGGCCCAGCCGGGTGTCGGTCGGCCGATGAGCGGAGCCGAAAGTTGAATGGAGAAGGGAGGCGGGCCTCCGGGATGGCATTCGAGTCCCGGACGCCGGCCGGACGGTTCGTTGTGCAGGGCGCTGGCCGGTGCGGGGGCGGGGGTCGTGCCGCGAATGCGTCGAACAACCCACCCGGATGGCGCACGGGTGCGGCGTGGCTGCACGGCGTCCTGCCCATGGGCAGGACGGCCCTGGATGCAGTAGCCCGGCGGCATACGGCCGCTGGCAAGGCGGGTTCGAGGGCGCGGGCCCGAGAGCCCAGAAGAAGAGGTATCGCCGGTGGAATTCTTGCGCCAAATCCTCGCGGGGATTGGCCAGGCGTGGGGGCGGCTGTCGCTCAGCGCGCGGGTCAATCTCGTCCTGGCGTCGCTGGCGACGGTGGCCGTCATCGCGGTTCTGGTGGCCTTCGGGAGCCGGCCCCAGTATGTGACGCTGTTCGACGGGCTCTCGCCGAGCGACGTGACGGAGATCCGCACGCTGCTGGCGGAGCGGGACGTGCCGTACGAACTCCGGGACGGGGGGCAAACCGTTCTGGTGCCCCTCCAGCACCGCAGCGACCTGCGGGTCGAGATCCTCAACAAGGGCCTTCCTAAGTCTCAGGGCTCGTTGCCGGGCTTCGACATCTTCGATCAGCCGAGCCTGATGACGACGCAGTTTCAGCAGGACGTGAACTACCAGCGGGCGATTCAGGGCACGTTGCAGCAGATGCTGTCCGAGTTCACGTTTGTGAACCGGGCGTTTGTGTTCATCCGCGAGGCCAAGGACGAGTTGTTCATCAGCGAACAGAAGCCGTCGGAGGCGGCGGTCACGCTGGACGTGAGCCGGCCGTTGACGCGGATCGAGATCAAGGCCATCCTGGGGATCGTGAGCAGTTTCGGGGGCGCCTCGCTGAATCCCGAGAACATCACGCTGACGACGACGGACGGAAAGCCGCTGCACCTTCCCGCGCAGGACGAGTTCGAGATGGTGGCCAACACGAAGCAGGAACACCATTTGAACTGGGAACGCGAGCGGGAGAAGAGCGCGGAGGAGGCGCTGGCGAAGTTCGGGGTGCGCAGTGTGGTGCAGGTGGCGCTGAACATCGATTTCAGTTCGATCAAGGAGGTCACGGAGCGGGTGGACAAGGGCGCGCCGGTGAGCACGATGACGACGACGCGTACGATGACGACGCGCGAATCGCTGCCCGAGGGGCCGGCGGGCGCGTTGGTAAACCTGCCGGAGGGTGCGGCGGTGCAGGGCACCGAGACGGAGGAGACGGAGGAGGAGACGATCGAGAACCTCGACACGTCGCACACGATGATCGAGAAGGTGGTCGGCCCGGGTACGGTCGAGGCGGCGACGGTGGCGGCGATTGTGGAGGGGCGCTATGAGCCGGAGGTGGACGCGGACGGGAATCCGACGGGACAGCGGGCGTATGTGGCGCGCACCGACGAGGAAATCGACACGTACAGGGCCCTGTTGGCATCGGCGGTGGGGTTCGGTGTGAAGCCGGAAGACGTGGCGGTCTACGATCAACCCTTTGACTTGGAGGGCCTTGCGGTGGCGGCGGTGGGCGCCGGGGAGGCGGCCGGCCCACAGATGGGCGAAATGGTGCTAAAATACGGGAGGAGGCCGCTGCAGGTTCTCCTGGTGCTGGCGGGATTTCTCGTGGCGCGCGCGCTTCTCCTGCGTTCGCTGGTCTCTCCCGAGGCCGGGCCGGAGGAGGTGGGCATCGAGTTGCCCGCCGCCAGTCCGGAAGAGATGCGCCGCCGAGAGATCGCGAACGAGGTGGAGCGGCTGTCTCAGGAAGAGCCCGACACGGTGGCGTCGTTGCTTCGCTCCTGGTTGAGCGAGTCGGAGGAATAGGCTACGGGCACGTCCGCGCACGGAATTGCTGAACACGATGGCCGCACAAAGGCGGCCATCTTCCTTGCCTGCCTCGGGCCCGCGGCGGCGAGCCGGGTGTTGTCTGCCATGACGGAGGAAGAGATCGAGAAGCTGACGCTGGATCTCTCGAGTCTGGGGGCGATTGACGCGAACATCCGCGAGTCGATTATTGAAGAATTCCACCAGATGTATCTGGCCAACCGCTACGTGACGCAGGGGGGCATCGAGTACGCGCGGAACGTGCTGGAGACGGCGCTGGGGCCGGAGCGGGCGCTCGAGATCCTGACGCGGCTGCAGAGCAGTCTGCAGGAGGTGCCGTTCGAGTTCCTGAAGCGGGCGGATCCGGCGCAGATCGTGAGTTTCATTCAGGACGAGCACCCGCAGACGATTTCGTTGATCCTGGCGCACCTGGATCCGCAGGTGTCGTCGGTGGTGTTGTCGTCGTTGCCGCAGGAGATCCGGGCGGACGTGGTGGTGCGGATCGCGACGATGGATCGGACGCCGCCTGAGATCGTGCGGGAGGTGGAGCGGGTGCTGGAACGGAAGATGGCTTCGGTGTTCAGCCAGGGCTTCACGTTTGCGGGCGGCGTGAAAGAGGTGGCCGAGATCATGAACCGGATCGAGCGCGGCACCGAGAAGGCGATCATGGCCGATCTCGAGGAGCGGGATCCGGAGTTGGCTGACGAGATCGCGCGGCTGATGTTCACGTTCGACGATCTGGTGTACGTAGAGGACGGTGGGATTCAGAAGGCGTTGCGGGAACTGGAGCAGAAGGATTTGGCGCTGGCGCTGAAAGTGGCCAACGAGGAGGTCTCGGACAAGATCCTGCGGAACATGTCTGAACGCGCCCGCGATATGATCAAAGAAGAGATGGAGTACATGGGGCCTGTCCGGCTGCGGAACGTCGAGGAGGCCCAGCAGAAGGTGGTCGGCGTGTTGCGGCGGCTCGAAGAAGCGGGAGAGATCCTGATCGAGGGTCGTGGCGGCGGCGGCGAAGACGAGATCATCGTGTAGCGGCGGTGATGACAAGGCCAGGCAGGCATGTCCAAAGTCATCAAGTCTACAGAGCCGGACGCGGGGGCCTGCGCTCATTTCGAGCGCGATCCGCTGGAGGAACTGGTGCCGGCGCTGTTGGCGGCGGCCTACGAGGCGCCGGAGGTGGCGGCGGGGCGGTTGCTCGCCGAGGCGCGGGAACAGGCGGAGGCGCGGATCCAGGAAGGCTATGAGCAGGGATACGCGCAGGGCCTGGAACGGGGCGAGGCGGCGGCCCGGGCGGAGTTCGAGGAGGCGGTGGCCGGGTGCGCGGAGGCGTTGACGCGGGCGGGCGAGGCGATGGGGGCGGCGCGGCAGGCGTTTCTCGATGCCTTGGAGCCGGAAGTGGCCCGGCTGGCGGGCATCATTGCCCGGCGGATTCTGCACCGGGAGGCGGAGGCGGATCCCGAGGTGGTGGGAAGCACGGTGCGGGCGGCGCTCGAGAACCTGGTGGGCCGGGAGCGGCTGACAGTTCGACTCAACCCCGGCGATGTGAATCGGATACGGGAACAGGGCGTACGGCTGCTGGACGAGTTTGACGGGGCCGAGGTGAGCGTTGTGGGTGACGAGTCGGTGGACGTCGGGGGGTGCATCGTCGAGACGGAATCGGTGAAGGTGGACGCGCGATTGGAGGCCCAGTTACAGCAGATCGTGGACGCGATGCTGGGATAACGGATTGATTGGCGTTGATTTAGAGCCGTATTGCGATCGGGCGCGGGCCGCGGTGCCGATCATGGTGTACGGGAAAGTGGCGGAGGTGGTGGGGCTGACGATCGAGGCCACCGGGCCGCCCATGCGTATCGGGGATCTCTGCTACATTCAGCCGGGCGGGGAGGCGGCGGCGGTGCCGGTGGAGGTGGTGGGATTCCGCGGGGCGCGCACGCTGCTGATGCCCTTGGGGGAGATGGCCGGGGTGGCGCCTGGGACGCTGGTGGTGCCCACGCACCGGCCGCAGATGGTGAAGGTGGGGCTTGAACTGCTGGGGCGGGTGGTGGACAGCATGGGGAATCCGCTGGACGACGGGCCGGTGCCGGCGTGCAGTATCGAGGTGCCGTTGACGGCGGCGGCGCCACGGCCGCTGGAGCGGCGGCGGATCACGGAGGCGATCGCGACGGGGATCCGGGCCGTGGATGCGTGCGCCACCTGCGGCAAGGGCCAGCGGATGGGCATCATGTCCGGGAGCGGCATCGGGAAGAGCAAGCTGATCGGGATGATTGCCCGGAACACGGCGGCGGATGTGAACGTGATCGCGCTGGTGGGCGAACGGGGCCGGGAGGTGCGGGAGTTCGTGGAATCGGATCTTGGCCCGGAAGGACTGGCGCGTTCGGTGGTGGTGGTGGCGACGTCGGATCAGCCGGCGCTGTTGCGGATCCGGGGCGCGCACATGGCCACGGCCGTGGCGGAGTGGTTCCGGGCGCAAGGGGCCGACGTGATGTTGATGATGGACTCGATCACGCGGTTCGCCATGGCGCAGCGGGAAGTGGGCCTTGCGGTGGGTGAGCCCCCGACGACGAAGGGCTATCCGCCGTCGGTGTATGGACTTCTGCCGCGCCTGCTGGAGCGGGCCGGCACGTCGCCGGCGGGCAGCATCACGGGGTTCTACGCGGTGCTGGTGGAGGGCGACGACTTGAACGATCCCATCGGGGACGCGGTACGCAGCATCC
>JAFGTL010000448.1 GCA_016934125.1 Candidatus Hydrogenedentota bacterium | reverse complement strand
GTCAGTGACGCGCTGCAAGCGCGAACGCCACCCCGGGAACCATGGATTTCCCCAACGAACGAACTCTGAAGGAGTTCGACAACCTGCGCACCCGGGCACGCCCCGGACGTGGAGCCTGGGCCTGTCTTCTCCCGTTGTGGAGCTGCGCGGAACGCGGGGCTCCGGATATGAGCGGCCGCGCCTTGCCGCCCTTCTCACTGGCCGTAGCGGCCGAAGCGGAAGGACTCCACCTGAGGGGTGGTGCGGGCGTCGAGCATGATGCGCTCGATCTGTTGCACGACGGCGGGGTAGTCGGAAGCGAGGTTGCGCGTTTCGCCGATGTCGGCGTCGAGATCGTAGAGTTCGAGGGGGGCGTCGGGATTCTTGGTCAGCCCTGTCTTGATGCCCTTCCACTTCCCCATGCGCACGGCCACTTGGCCGCCGTATCCGGCGAAGTCCCAGAACAGGTAGTCGTGGATCGCTTGCCGGCCCGGCCGGCCGAGGAGCGTGGGCACGATGCTGAGGGCGTCGCACCCGGGGGCGAACCGTACGCCGGCCAGTTGGGCGAGGGTGGCGGGCATGTCGTAGTGGGCGGCGAGGAGGCCGGAGGTGGTGCCGGGGGCGATACGGCCCGGCCACCGGACAACGAGGGGCTCGCGGATGCCGCCTTCGTGGAGGGATCCTTTCAGGCCGCGGAGGGGGCCGACGCTCTCGAAGAACTCGTAGTCCACTTGATCTTTGAGGTGGGTGGTGCCGTTGTCGGAGGTGAAAAAGACGATGGTGTTGTCGTCGAGGCCGAGTTCTTCGAGCAGGGCGAAAAGGCGGCCGACCTGGCGGTCGAGGAAGGAGATCATGGCCGCATAGCAGGCCTTCGGCGTAGGGTGCGGGAGATAGGACTTGCCGTTGTAAGGCGTTTCATCCCAAAGACCTTTGTATTCGGCGAGGGATTCTTCGGGCACCTGGAGGGCGAGGTGCGGGATCACCGTCGGATAGTAGAGGAAGAAGGGCTCGTGTCGGTGGTCGCGCACGAACTGGAGCATCTCGTCGGCGATGCACTGGGGCGCGTAGCGGGCGCCCGTCAGGCCGCGCGTATTCCCAGGGAGTTCCTCGCGTTGGCTGTCGCTCACGAGATACCGCGGATACAGGTTATGGGCATGGCTCTGGCAGTTGTATCCGTAGAACCTGTCGAACCCGTGGGCGAGCGGATCGCCGGTGGAGCCGGGGGCGCCGAGCCCCCATTTGCCGAAACAGCCGGTGGCGTATCCCGCCGCCTTGAGGCATTCGGCGACGGTGCATTCGCCGGCGGGAATGGGCATCTGCCCGCCGAACACCTCGGGATCGGGGCTCTTGATGCCGAAGTTGTCGCGGATGAAGGCGTGGCCGCCGTGCTTGCCGGTGAGCAGGTTGCAGCGCGACGGCGCGCACACGGCCGACCCGGCGTAGTACTGGGTGAACCGCATGCCCTCGGCGGCCATCCGATCGATGTTGGGCGTGCGGATCCTCTTCTGGCCGTAGCAGCCGAGTTCCTGCCAGCCGAGATCGTCGGCCATGATGAATACGATGTTGGGCCGTCGCGTGGGGCGGCCACCCGCGTGCCGGCAGGCCCCCGTGCCCAATGCGACGCCCGCCGCGCCGAGTGCCTCGAGGAACTCGCGCCGTCTCATCTCATTCCCCCCCCTGGTGTTAGATGCTCCTCAAAGGGCGCGAAACTCGTACTCGTGCTCGATAGTGATGGTTTGGCCGGGCTCGAGTTGGCGCGTCACCGACCACAGCTCCGGATTGACGCGGTGTTGCGGGCCGTTCCAGTCGAAATAGCACACCCCCACCTGTTCCGGATCGAACCGGGACACGAGCATCCGTTTGGCGGCGGGATCCACCACGGCCCATTCGCCGTCGGGCCGGCCATCGCCGCGGTACGTCAGTTCCTTCTCGCGCATCGCGCCCTCGGCGAGCGAGATATCCTGTCCGCCGAACCGGAGCACGGCGCTGGCGGCGTCTTCGAGATGGAAGCAGGGGTGGACGCGCATGCAGGTGGACTTCGTCGCGCCGGATGCGTTGGTGAGGGTGGACGCGATCCGGAGCACGGCGCCCTCGGCCGGCACTTCGTAGCGGCGGCGGATCTTGAGCCCGTTCGAGAAGGTGCCCTCGACGACAACGAACCGTTCGCCTTGTTCGACTACGGCGTAGGGCTCGATCCAGCCGGGGGAGCGGTAGCCGATCTCGCTGAACTCCTTGTATCCGCCGGTCTTAGGGTCGATGCCGCCGGCCACCTGAACCACATTCAGCGTCTCGGTGCCGTTGTGCTTGACGCTGACGAGCCGGCCGCCCAGGGCCGGTGCGACGACGGCCTCGACGGCATTCGAGCGCAGCCGGATAACGGGCACGGGCTCGGCCTTCTGGCCCACGGTGCCTACCCAGGCGTCGAGGGGGCCGCGCGCGCTGCTCTCGGCGATGCGCGTCAGGCCCTCCTTGCGGGCGATCTCGACGAACCGCGCCACCAACTCGGTGGGATCGCCCTGGCTGCCGACGGGGACGAGGGCGTCATCGCCAAGGGTGAACGCGGGACTGCTGCACCGCATGATCTGGGTGTACAACAGGGGCAACCGGGCCACCTGAACGCGATGGAGCACGACGGGATCGTTCTGGGCAGCCGCCTCGGCCTTGTCGAACAGGGCCACATAGCGCTCCACGGCCTCGGCGGACTGGAACGGCGCCGTAGGCGGCGCGCCGATGCCCATGTGGAACGCGGGATCCGACACGGCGAGCCGGTGGATGTCGTCGATGTAGTCGCGAATGGGAGGCCAGGAAGCGCCGTAGTAGGCGTGGCCGAATTCCTCGATGGCCTTGCCCACGTCGTAATCGGGATCCCAGAGCAGCTTGGCAATCACGTAGGTGCGCAACTCGGCGAGTTCGCCGCCTTTCGAGAAGTAGTTGGCCTCCTCGTAGATGCCCGTCACGCCGTGGTCGCGGAAGAACTGGATGTTGGGCTGGAGCACGCGCAGGTTGGGGAACGGCTGCACGCAATGGCCGTAGTTGATGACGTAATCCCAGATGTGGAGTCGGTCGCTGATGGCGTTCCAGCCGACGATGTCGTCGACGAAGGACTCGTTGAAGGGCGACGTGGCCAGGGGGCGGTTGAATTCACATTCGATGCTGCACAGGCGGATGGCCACGTTGGGCCGGGGGCGTACGTGCTTGGGCGGCTTCCGCGTGTACTGATAGGCGAGGGTGTCGATGATGATATCGGGATGCTTCTCGGCGACGACATCGGCGATGGCGTTGACGAAATGGAGGAGGGGCCCGCTCTCGGAGCCCTCCTTTTCGGCGAGGGCGGCGCAGTTCGGGCAGGTGCAGTAGTTGTGGCAGTCGTTCTGGGATACCGAGATGATGGACGCGTCGGGGGACTCCTCGATCCAGCGGAGCACCGTGTCGGTGGCGATGCGGAGGACATCGGGGTTAGTGAGGCACAACTGGGCCCGTTCGGCAACACGTTGCCCGCCGATCTCGGAGTAGTACTCGGGGTGCTCTGCGAAATACTGTTCGGGCGGCACGAGTCCGTTGAAGGTGTGGACGAAGCCGCGATAGCTGACCTTCCCCCCCCACTCCTCGGTGGCTTGCGAATATGAGCCGTTGAGGCGGTTGCGCACGCCGAACACCGGAGGTCGCGAATTCGGGTAGTCCGTGTCGCGGTTCTCGAAGGGCGGGACGTAGGCGATGTCGAGCCCGCCGACGTTGATGGTGCCCGTGGTAGGCCAGGTGGCGCAGTCGGGCGTGAACCAGCGGCAACCGAGGTGTTCTTCGAGGAAGACGTAGACGGCGTAGAGGACGCCGCGCTTGTTGCCCGTGAGCACGATATCGGGGCCCGTGGTCAGGATGCGGATGCCCTCGAGGCCGAGGGCGTCATAGTCGATATTGGCCGCCATGGCCGTTGTCCGCTCGTTTTTACCGACGCTCAGGCAGCACTTGCCTTCGCACTCGGTGTCTGCGAGGAGGGGGATCTCCTGGCCCGTCATGCGTTCCAGGTGCATCTGGAGGTCTCGGGCGGCCGTCTGCTCCTGCGGCGTAGGCTCCTGGGCCACCACGATGGCGTGGGTGGCCGCGGCCAACGGTTTGCCTCCAATCATGATCGTGCAGTTGCCCATGTTCGCGGACTCCTCCGCCAATGCGGCGGCCCATTCGATTGCGGCGTCGTCGAGGGACTTGAACGCGGCGTTTCCGTCGGCGCCGTCGCCGAGCTCCGCGCGCAGCGCGTCAACGACATCCTTGAACTGGGCCAGTTCCGCCCGGCGGGCCGCGACGGAGCGGGGGATGGCGGCATCGCCCCCTCTGCCCGAGGCCGCGGCAAAGGCGGCGAAATTGCTGAGCACGGCCTGATCGGCCCCGTGGCCGGGCAAGCACGCGGCCGCGCCGGCAAAGGGATTGGCCGGTTCGAGGGCCGACGCGACTTCCCAGAGCCGCTGGTTGCCGGCGTGCATGCCCGGTGCACCGAACCGGAGCATCTCGACGAACATGCGCCGCATCAGTCCGGGGTCTTCCGTACCTTTGGCAATGACACAGGCGATGTCCGCCTTGACGCGAGGATCCTGGGCGCCCTGGAGCACGCGGTCGGCCTTGTCGAACGCGCTGTGCTCGACGTACCACCGGGCCAACAGGCGGGCATCATCGCCGCGCACCGCGTCGAGGGCCTCCAGTGCGGCGATGGTCTCCTCCGGCGACATGACTTTCTCGACGACGATGTCATCGAGCCAGGCCTCCGTGTCCGCGGCGTCGAATATGCTCAACGGGTGCAGGAAAACATGGTCGAAGGGGGCGCGGAAGGTGATCGACAACTCCTGCCAGTCTGGGCCGGACGGCGCTCTGGCCTGCGACACGAACGCCCAGATGTACGAATCCCACTGGTAGACGTAGAGCGGGGAGACAGTGCCTTGGGTGATGCGGGCCTTGGCCCAGGCCGTGGCGCGGTAGGTGGCGTAGGGCTCCACCGCGAAGGGGCCGCCGGTGGCAACCCAGTGTTGTTTGGGGCCGACCTCGAGGTGGGCGGCCCGTTCGCCGCTGTGGGCGTCGCATTGGACGCCCGACTTCTCGAAGCCGGGATCGGGATAGAGGTTCTCGCCCGCGAACGCCGTGGCCGCGGCCAGAGACAAGGCCACCGCGATGAAGAGCCGCATCGTCATGTTGAGATTCCCCATGTTTACCGGGCGGGCCCGGCATTTGCGCCAGAGTGCCAACCAGCCTAAGCGTGGCCCATGACGCCCTCCCGGTTCAAGTCCCGCGTCCCGGCACGGCGGGAAGTTGATGATGGGCCGGGGTTGTGTCATGATCGCGGGGGAAGGACGCGGAGGAAGGGCGCAGAACGATGAAGTACCGACGGTTCGGGAAGACGGGGTTGGATCTCCCCGTGATCACCTGCGGGGGCATGCGGTTCCAGCACTCGTGGAACAGCGACGACGCCGTCTCCGATGGGAGCCAGAAGAACGTGGAAGCCTGCGTGCTCCGGGCCCTCGAACTGGGCATCAACCACTTCGAGACGGCCCGCGGCTACGGCACGAGCGAGGCCCAACTCGGGCGGATCCTCCCGAGACTGCCGCGACAGGAGATCATCGTTCAGACGAAGGTGGGGCCCCAGGCCGACGTGGGCCGGTTCCGGGACGCCTTCGAGAAGTCCATGGGCCTGCTGAACCTGGACTACATCGATCTGTTTGCCTTTCACGGAATCAACAACGACGAAGCCCTCGAGCACGCCATGGGCTGCCTCGAACAGGCGCGCACCTGGCAGCGCGAAGGCCGGATCCGCCACATCGGGTTCTCGAGCCACGGTTCGCAGGAGTTGATCACCAAGGCCGTCCGCTCGGGCGCGTTCGCCTACGTAAACCTCCACTGGTTCTACATCTTCCAGGAGAACTGGCCCGCCATCCATGAGGCCCGCAAGCGCGATATGGGCGTATTCATCATCAGCCCGAGCGACAAAGGGGGCCTCCTCCACCGGCCGAGTGAGAAACTGATGCGGCTCACGGACCCCCTGCATCCGATGGTGTTCAACAGCCTGTTCTGCCTCTCCCGTCCCGAGGTGCACACGCTGAGCTGCGGCGTATCGAGCCCGGAACACTTTGACAAGCACCAGGAGACGATCAAGTTGATGGATCGGGCCGCGGAGGTCGTCGGGCCCATCGAGCGCCGCCTTCAGGGCGAGATGGAGCGTGTTCTCGGCAAGCGATGGGTGCGGACATGGCGCAAGGGGCTCCCCCAGTGGCACGAGACGCCCGGCGAGATCAACATCCCGTGGATCCTCCGGCTGCGGAACCTGGCCCTGGCCTTCGACATGATCGAGTTCGGCAAGATGCGCTACAACCTGCTCGGGAACGGCGGGCACTGGTTCCCCGGGAACCAGGCCGGGGACGTCGAGAACCTGGATCTGGAGGGGTGCCTCCGCCATTCCCCCCATGCCGAGGTCATTCCCGGCATGCTCAAAGAGGCCCACGAACTTCTGAAGGGCGAAGAGCGGGCGCGTCTCCAGGAGGAGAGCTGAGGAACCGCTACTTGCGGGCCGCCAGGAATACGGACAAGCCGAAGGGCAGCGGTGCGGCCCGCATGAGGGCCCGTTCAACGGCCATTACCCCCTTGAAGAAGGCATTCAGCGCGCCGGAGGGCTCGGTATCCAGGTCGGAGGCGGTGGGCGGCCGCAGTTTGCGCCAAAGGCGGGTGAGCAGGATGGGCGGAAACAAGAGCGTGTTCCAGTAGGAGGCGGCCAGGGGGTGGAATCCGGTCTGGCGGAGCATGGCGAAGGCTTCGCGTCTCGTAAAGCGCTTGTCCGTATAAACATAGATGTCGTGAGACGAGTGAAGCCACTGATAGGCGGGCAGGTTGAGGAGGAGGACGCCCCCGGGCCGGAGTATCCGGTACATCTCCTGTAGCGGCTTGATCTTGTCAGGGATCGACCGGTGGCAGATGACATCGAACGACACGACGGCGTCAAAGGACTCGTCCGCAAAGGGCAGATCGCTGGCGGAACCTGCGGCAAGTCGTTCGAGGCCGCGCTTGCGGCAGAATCGAAGGGCTTCGGCCGAGAAATCCACGCCGGTGCAGTCGGCCGTGTCGGCCCACGCGCTCAAGGTCGCCCCGGTGCCGCACCCGACATCGAGCATGCGGGGCCGCCCGGCCTGCACGAACCGGCCCCAATAGTGCCTAAGTACTCCCCGCAAACCGGCATACCACCAGTGCCCGTCCTCCACGCGGTACATGATCTCGTATTCCTGAAGGTCCACGGTCCGTGCCTCAGCCGTGTGTGAAGGCCGCGACCGCCTCGGCCACGCGGTCCACGTCTTCGAGGGGGAGTGTCGGGTACATGGGGAGCGACAGGACCTCGTTGCAGGCGGCCTCGGCGACAGGGAAGCGGCCCGCCTCAAGCCCAAGGCCGGCAAACGCTTGCTGGAGGTGGATGGGGATGGGGTAGTGGATCAGCGTGCCGACCCCGCGATCTTTGAGATGGGCCTGGAGGGCGTCGCGCTCCGGCGAGCGGACGGGATACAGGTGGTAGTTGTGGCGGGCCCAGGGCGCCTCGTAGGGGACGGTCACGGGGGCGGAGGCCAACTGCTGCGCGTACCGGGCGGCGCGCTCGCGGCGGGCGTCGTTCCATTCGTCCAGATGCCTCAGTTTGACGCGAAGAATGGAAGCCTGCATCTCATCAAGGCGGCTATTGACACCGGGCCGGGTGTGGTAGTAGCGGCGTTCCTCACCATAGTTGCGCAACATGCGGCATTCGTTGGCCAACCCTTCGTCATTGGTGACTACCGCCCCCCCGTCGCCCAGGGCGCCCAGGTTCTTGCTCGGGTAGAAACTGAATGCGGCCACGTCGCCGAAGCCGCCGCAACGGATGCCGCGGTACTCGGCGCCGTGGGCTTGGGCGCAATCCTCGACGACGGCGAGGCCGCGGGAGCGCGCGACGGCGAGGATGGGGTCCATGTCGCAGGGGTGTCCGTACAGGTGGACGGGGACGATGGCTTTGGTCTGGTCTGTGATGGCGGTTTCCAGCTGGTCGGGATCCATGGTGAGGGTGGACTCGGCGACGTCTACCAGGACGGGGGTCGCCCCGGTTTGCGTGATACCACATAGCGTGGGCACGCAGGTATTCGGCACGGTGATGACCTCGTGGCCCGGGCCGATGCCCAGTGCCCACAGGGCCAGGTGGATGGCTTCGGTGCCGGAGCCGACCCCTACGCAGTAGCGCACGCCCAAGTACGCGGCAAATTCTTCCTCAAAGGCTTTGAGTTGTTTGCCCATAATGAACCAGCCGCTGTCGAGCACGTCGTCGATGGCCGTGCGCACCTCCGATTCGATGCAGCGGAGCTGGCTTTTCATGTCGACGATGGGAATCACGATTCAGAATCCTCGCGTTCTGTGTCCTGTGTGTTAACGTCCTTGTAGAACAGGACTTCTTTCATCCATAGCCGCATGAGACTGACTGCGACGCGCACGAGACGGGGGAAATTGAAGAACTGGGATTTGCCGTGAGCGCGTTGGTAGTGGTGAACGGGCACCTCGACGATCCGGTATCCGCCCCGATTGATCTTCTTCATCATCTCGACGCAGATGACGCCCGTATCGCTGGTAAGTCGAACGTTTTCAAAGACTTTTCTGCGGATGAGGCGAAAGTCGCAGTCGGTATCGCGCACAGAGAGGCCAAACGCAAGTTTTACAGTCCAATGATAGATTCGGCCAATTATAATACGGTGCAGCGGATCGTGGCGTTGAATTTTGTAGCCTTGAACGAGATCCACGTCGGGGCCGGCGCGTTCGAGCAGTATTTCCAGTTCTCGCACGTCGTATTGGGCGTCGCCGTCTGTGTAGAAAACCCAGTCCCTGGTTGCAGCGGCGAACCCGCTCCGGAGGGCCCCCCCGTATCCCCGGTTCTTCTCGTGCCAGACCACCTTCACCTCGGGGAATCGCTTGACGATCGCCTCGAGGATCTCGTGCGTCTGGGCCCCGCTGCCGTCGTCGACGATGGTGAGGTCGTAGTCGAGGCCGAGGCGTTCGGCCGTTTGAATGGTAAACAGCACCATGCTCCCCATGGTGCCCCAGTCGTTGTAGCAGGGGTAGAAGATGGAAACCGAGCGCTCGGTCATGGCGTTTGTCCGCTCCTTCTTGTGAACACCGCATACCGTCCGATCGTGGCGTCGAGCACGAGGCCGGCCGGCAGGTCGGGCTCATTCCGGCTGCTGACGACAAGTACATCATACCGGGCGGCGGAGTCCAAAGTCTTGCCGGGGTTCTGGACGTGGCGGTCGGCGAGGAAGTCGAGTGCGCGGCGGACGTCCCACAGGGGAGAGGCGATGGCGGCGGCCTCCGGGAGATCGCGTACGTATTCGGCGAGGACGCGGTCGTCGTGCATTTCGTCGGAGCCGTACACTTTTCCGGCCTCGTGGACGATGTTGTGTGCCGAGGGGGCCAGGAGAAGCAGGCCCGCGGCGATGAGGGCGGCACGCCGCCCCCCTCCCCCACGCCCGGCTGCTGGCGCGGAGGCGGCGAAGGCACGCCATGCGGCCGCGCCGGTGAACAGGGCGCCCAACGCCGTGGCGTACCAGAGGTAGCGGGGGATGTTGCCGGTGGTGAAGAACACCCACCAGTAGGTCTGGAACGACACGAACAGGACGAGGACGACCGCGGCGGGGTCGTAGCGCCGGCGGAACACCGTGGGCACGAGGGCGAGGAGGGCGATGGCCGATGCGGCCACAGGCGCCCACCACCGGGCGAGCCAGCCGAGGGTGACGGGGGCCGAGTCGAGTCCGAAGAGGAGGTTGTGGCGGTACATGCTCAACTGGCCCCAGGCGGCGCCTGTGGCCACGTCGCGAAAGAGCGATTGGATGAGGGGCCACGCGGCAACCACGGCGGCGGTGCCGAGGGCGGGAGACACGATGTGGCGCCACCCGATGCGGCGGTAGCTGAGGCGGTCGTAGACGAGTGCGCCCAGGAAGGCCCATGCGGACAGGATCATGAAGTTCTTGCAGAGGATGGCGAGGCCGAAGGCGAGCCCGGCCGCAGTGCCGGTGAGCAGGGCGCGCCGGCCTGAAATCGAGGTGCGCCAGAGAGTTAGCCCAATGACGAGGAACAGCAGGGCGGGCACCTCGCCGTAAAGCGTCCTGCCCAGGTAGACGGAACCCCAGGCCGTGGACGCGCACAGAGCCGACATGACGGCCGCGGGCCGGCCGAACAGGGGTGCGCAGAACGCGTACACCGCGGCCAGGAAGAGCAGGGAGAACACGGCCATCACGGTGCGGCCGGCCACCAGCCCGGTGCCGGCCACGCGGAACGCCGCGGCCACGGGAACCAGCACGGGCGGGCCTACGCTGTCATAGTCGTCGAAGAGCTTGAAAGCGGTGTCGGGCCGGCCCGAGGCATAGAGGCCGTGCTCGGCGAGGTTGCGGGCTACGATGAGGTGGTGGATCTCGTCGGGCATGGCGTGGGGGTAGCGATCAAGGTTGGGGATGAGGAGCAGGGCGAAGGCGGCGAGGGCGAGAAGCGGGGCGAATCGCGTGCCGATGGGCGGCGCGGGGGCCGCGGGCGGTTGGGGCGCCTCAGGGGGCGCGGTGTGGCGGAGCCGCCAGAGAATGGCGGCGGCCACGCCGGCCAGCACGAGGAACAGGGCGGCTTTCACGGCGAGTTTGGGGAGGAAGGCGGGCTCTTCCGTGAGGTCGGTGAAGGCGAACAGTAGCCAGACGGCCGCGGATGCGACGGCGGTGAACGCGGCGCAAATGAACGCGACAAGGGCAGCGACGGTGGCGAAGAGGCGGGGATAGTCCGGCGGCACGGCGGGGCGGCCGCCACCCTCGCCCGCGATCTGGGCCTGTTGATCCGCCTCCCTGCTCAATGGCTGGTTGCCTCGAAACCGTCCGACTGCCCGTATCTCCCGTCGTGAGCGAAGTATAGCAACGGAGGGGGGCGGCCACAAGTCGCAGGAGTGTGCGTGCTACGCGTTGCGGCCCAGGAGCCCGTGCTGCTTCATGATGACGAGGAGATCGAGCGTCCACACGGGCCGCCACCAAGGGAGATCGGCGTATTGGTCTATGAAGGCGCCGCCGTCGTCCTGGAGGCTGGCGATGGCCCTGGCGGCCTCGCTCTCCCACCGGGCCGGGGGATGTAGGGCGATGCCCAGTGGCCGTGGCAGAAGAAGAGCGGGTGATGCCAGGCGGCGGATTCGAGCATGGCGGGCACGGCGGCCCGGAGGCGGTCGCGGTGGCCGGTGTATCGCCCGGCGCCGTCGGCGTATTCGAGGTAGAGGTTCAGGGGGTAGGAGTAGACGGGCAGCTCGTCGGGCAGGGGGAGGAAGGCCTGCTCGAAGACCGCCGCAGCGCGTTCGGTGACGGCCGGGTGGTGCATGCCGAGGCGGCCCAGGAGCCCGGCGATGGACAGGATCCGGCCGCTGTCCTGTTTCTCCCACCATCCACCGTGGGGATAGCGCTTGATGGCCTCCACGGGATGGGGCAGATCGCCGGACGGCGTGCGCTTGGCGAGCACCCAGGCCAACGCGCGGTCGAAGAGGGGGCCGTCGTGGACGTCCAACTCGACGAAATGGCCGAAGGCCATCTCGGTGCAGATGCCGGAACTGTCCGGGCAGAGGAGATCGAGTTCGAGGCCGTGGCCGAATCCGCCGTCCGGGTTCTGGTAACAGGCGAGCACGTCGAGGACGGCGTGTTTCGGGGCGTTTTCGAAGTGGCAGGCGAAGCGCCTGCGGGTAAGCAGATCGCCGTGCCGCAAGATGAAGTCCCGGGCCTTCTCAAGCTGAGCCGAAGTGATCATTGGCCCCCCATATTGGGACGCGTCGAGGCGTGGGCTGACGCATACTGCTGTGCACTCGTCTTCATCCGCCTCACTCCAGGCCCTGTATGATTCGCAGGAGGCGCGGGGAGAGTATGGCCCGGGTGTCGTCGTCGACGAGGCTGAACCGATTGCCGTCGTTGGGGGTGCTGAGGTAGTTCCAGACGCAATAGGGGATCCCGTGTTCCTTGCAGAGCGCGATGACGTCGCGCATCCAGTTCTCTCTGTACTCGATTTGGCAATGGCGAATGGTGCCGAATT
>JAFGTL010000447.1 GCA_016934125.1 Candidatus Hydrogenedentota bacterium | reverse complement strand
GCTTCAGATTCGGCGCATCGAGCGCCCGGGCCAAGCGGCACAGGGGGGCCGGCGTGTCATCGAACATGTTCTCGAGGTAGACGTCCAGCCTCCGCCGCTTCGCCTCAGCGAGAATCTCCGGCCAGAAGGCCATGCTCCCTTCGTGGTAGATGTCGGCGTACGCCCGGATCTTGATGAGCGGGTTATACTGGCTGTGGAACAGGACATAGCGGGCGCCCACGGCCTCGGCGATGTCTATGGCCTGCAGGTAGCGCATACGGGCCACGGCCCGCACCTCGAGTTCCTGGCTGAAATGGGTGGTGTCGATGAAGGGGCCGTGGCACCCGATGGGGCCGGGCACGGCCTCGAGGCGTTTCGCCATCCGGGCGAGGTCGCGGCTGAAGTCGCCGGCCAATATGTGGGGGAGCGAGAAGGTCTGCACTTCCGCCCCCAATCCGAACTCGCGGGCGCACCGGAGTTCATGATCGATATCGCGGCACACGGCCACCATCAGGCGCGAGCGGGCGATACGAGGGCGCGGGCGGGGATCACTCGGCTTCTTGCTCATGGCTCTCTCGTTCTCTCAGTTCTCTGCGCTGGGCTGCAATCGCTCTACGGTAACGCTTGACCGCAGCGGTGTGTTCCGACATGGTCTTGCTGAACGTATGAGTCCTGCCGTCTGCGTTGGACACAAAGAAAAGGTAGTCCTCCCCCGCGGGCGCCATGGCCGCACGAAGTGACTTCACGCCCGGGCTGCAGATGGGCCCGGGAGGCAATCCCCTGTGCCGGTACGTATTATACGGAGAATCGACCTCTTTGTCGCCGTTCAGCATCCGTTGGCCGTATTTCCCGAGGGCGTACTGGAGCGTAGCGTCGAGTTCCAGGCACATGTCGCGTTCGAGCCGGTTGTAGATGACGGCCGCGATCAGGGGGCGTTCTTCGTCCACGACGGCCTCCTCCTCCACCAGCGAGGCCACGGTGACGAGCCGGCGGAGATCTTGTTCCGGCGGGCCGGGGATCTCTGCGGACAGCGCGGCGTATTCCCTCTCGAACTGAGCCACCATCCGCTCAACCACGTCCCGCCCGGACGGTTTCTCATCGAAGTAGTAGGTGTTCGGCATGAGAAACCCCTCGAGGGAGTCCGCCTCGATCCCCAACCGGGCCATCAACTCCGGGTCGGAAGCCGCCTCGATGAAGACCTCCGGATCGTCGAACAACGCGGCGACCTGCCCGAGTGAGAGCCCCTCCGGCACCGTCACCTTGAGCTCCGGCGCCAATTCATCGGGCGAGAAGCCTGCGTTCGGCCCGTCGTAGAGGAGGTGGAGCAACTGGGTGGGCGAGAGGCCCTTCGGCAAGTCGTAGAGGCCGTGCTTGATGGTGCCGCCGCGTGTGTCGAGGTGGATAGCGAGCCGGAGGAACTCCTCGCGCTCGATCAGGCCCGCCTCGCAGAGGATCCGGCCCGCGTCACGGCCCGTCGCACCCTCGGGGACCAACACGCGCACCGGCTCGCCCGGCACGCCCGGGCGCGTCACGTGGTCGTACACCAGGTAGCCACCCAGCGCCACGGCAACCCCGGCCAGCAACAGGAATGCGAACAGGTAAAGGCAGACGCGCAGGATACGCTTAAGACACGATCGCTTGCGCGGGGCGCCGGCGTCGGCTTCATTGTCCCGGCCTGCGCTCATTCGGAATCGCGTTTCCTCTGGTTGGCGCGGCGGTCGAGGTACGTCTGGAGGATGTACTGCGCGGCCACCTTGTCGATCACCTTCTTGCGCCCCTTGCGCCGGACGTTGGCCGCGATGAGAGCGCGTTCGGCCGCCGCCGTCGAGAACCGCTCGTCCTGGGTTTCGACGGGAACACCGACCACCGCCTCGAGCATCTCGATGAAGGCCAGCACCTTCTCGGCCTGCGGGCCCGGCCGCCCTTCCTGGTTGAGCGGAAGGCCGGCCACCACACATACCGCCTCGTATTCGCCGACGATGCGTCGGATGGCGTCGACATCCTCCTCGGGCGAACGCCGCTCGACGACCTCCCGCGCCTGGGCCACGATGCCCAGCGGATCGCTCACCGCGACCCCGATGCGGACGTCCCCTACGTCGAGCCCAACGATCCGCCCTTGCTCGTCCAATCCTAACCCTCCAGCGCGGCCCGCACGATATCCAACACCGCCGCCATGGCTTCGGGCAGCTTCTCGGGCAGCTTGCCCCCGGCCTGGGCCATGTCGGGCCGGCCACCGCCGCCCCCGCCGACCATGGGGGCCAGTTGTTTGACGAGATCACCCGCCTTCACGCGGCCGGTCAGATCCTTGGTGACGGCCGCGCACAGAGACACCTTCCCTTCCGCCGCGCTCCCGAGCACGATGACGCCCGAATCGAACCGATCGCGGAGCGAGTCCATCACCATCCGAAGCCCGGCCGGATCCTGGCCCTCCACCTCGCAGGCCAGGACTTTGACACCGGCCACCTCCTGCACGGCGGACATGTAGTCCACCGATGCACCCGTTGCCGCGGCCTGCTTCCATTTGGCCGCTTCACGGCCCAGCCGCTTGTTCTCGTCGAGCAGGGCAGCCACGCGGGACTGGAGTTCATCCGGGGGCGCGTTCAGCATCTGAGCCGCGCCGGCCAGTTGCCGGTCGCGGGCCTGGATCAGACCGACCGAGGGTTCGCCACACACCGCCTCGATGCGCCGGACGCCCGCCGCCACGGAAGACTCGCTGATGATCTTGAAGAACCCAATGACGCCCGTCCGGCCGACGTGCGTGCCGCCGCACAGTTCCATGCTGATGTCGCCGGTCTGCACCACGCGCACCACGTCCTCGTATTTCTCCCCGAACAGGGCCATGGCGCCGGCCGCGCGCGCCTCCGCGATGGCCATGCGCCGCGTCGTGACCACCGCGTCCGAACGGATGTATCGGTTCACCTGCCGCTCCACGTCCCGAAGCCGCTCGGCGTCGATACCCTCGAAATGGGTGAAGTCGAACCGCAGCCGATCTGGGCCCACGTGGGAGCCCGCCTGGTGCACATGATCGCCGACGATGTTCTGCAGCGCCGCCTGGAGCAAGTGCGTCGCCGTGTGGTGGTTCTGCGTCGCCTCACGGGTGTCGCAGTCGACGCGCGCCACCACGGCGTCCCCGACCCGAAGGGCCCCGCTCGTGACACGCACGGAATGGAGCGTCATCTTGCCGGCTGCCGCCGCCGCGCCCGACACATGGGCGCTGCCCGCGGTCGCTTCCAGCACGCCGATGTCGCCCACCTGGCCCCCCGATTCGGCGTAGAACGGCGTGACGGCCAGCACGGCCTCGCCCTCCTCGCCCGTTTCGAGCGTGTCGACGCGTTCCCCGGCCCGGATCAAGGCTTGAATGGTAGTGGTCGACTCGAGGGTATCGTAGCCGACGAATTCGGTGTCGCCGACGGCGTCACGGACGGCGCGGTACACGGGCGACACGGCCTCCTCGCCCGATCCAGCCCACGCGCCGCGGGCTTGGGCCCGCTGCTGGGCCATGGCCGCCTCGAAGCCATCGAGATCGACCGCGTACCCGCGGTCCTCGGCGATGTCCGTCGCCAGGTCGAGGGGGAACCCGTAAGTATCGTGGAGGCGGAACAACTCGCCGCCGGGCACCGTCGTCTCGCCGGCCATCTTGTCGAAGATGTCCTCAAGCAGATCCATGCCCCGGGCGAGCGTGCTCTGGAACCGCTCTTCCTCGAGGAGGATGAGCTTGTCGATCTGAACCCGTTTCTCCGCCAGTTCGGGGTACTGATGGGCCATGCCATCGATCACGGTGTGGGCCACTTGATGCAGGAAGGGCTTCTCCAGGCCCAGTTCACGGCCAAACCGCGCCGCGCGCCGCAACAGCCGGCGTTCCACGTACCCCCGGCCTTCGTTGGACGGCAGCACGCCGTCCGCGATCATGAACGCGAGCGCCCGGGCGTGGTCGGCGATCACCCGGTACGGCACCGGGCGCTCCGCATACGACACCTTGCTGAGGGTCTCGGTTGCGTCGATGATGGGGGCGATGCTGTCGATATCGAAGACGGTGGCCTTGTCTTGAAGCAAGGCGGCGACGCGCTCCAGCCCCATGCCCGTGTCGATGCCCCGGTTCTTGAGGGGAGGCCGGGATCCATCCGCCTGCTGATCGAACTGGGGGAACACCAGGTTCCAGAACTCGATGAACCGCTCACAGTGCTCGCAGCCCGGCGCACAGTCCGGCCGGCCGCAGCCGAACGATTCGCCACGGTCCAGGTGCAGTTCCGAGCAAGGGCCGCACGCCCCCGTATCGCCGGCCGGGCCCCAGAAATTCTCCTTGGCCCCAAGACGCACAATACGCGACGCGGGCAGCCCGATCTCCTTCTCCCAGATCGTGTAGGCTTCGTCGTCGTCCTCGAACACCGAGATCCAGATGTCGTCGGGGGCGAACCCGAGCACCTCGGTCGAGTATTCCCATCCCCAGGCGATGGCCTCGCGCTTGAAATAGTCGCCGAAGGAGAAATTCCCCATCATCTCGAAGAAGGTCATGTGCCGCGAGGTCTTGCCAACCTCGTCCAGGTCGTTGGCCTTGCCGCCGGCGCGCAGGCACTTCTGCGCCGTGGCCGCCCGGCGGTAGGGAACCGCCACCTCGCCGCTGTAGTACGATTTGAACTGAACCATGCCCGCGCTGGTGAACAGCAACGTAGGGTCGTTGCTGGGCACGAGGGTATCGCTACGCTCGACCACATGATCCCGTTTCTGGAAGAATTCCAAAAAACTCGAGCGGATTTCGTCACTTTTCACGTCAACTCTCCGAGTCGTGATCCTGGACCGAAAATGAGTTTATACCAGAATCGCGCAGGGAAAATCACCTCGGGCGCCGTGCACAACTCGGGGCGCCCCATAGAGTAACCGCGGCGGGAATCGGAAGGAAACTCGAGCCGGATGAGAAATGCAGCCAAAGCTGAACCTATATTCAGGCATATTCTTGTTGACAATTGCTTCTTCCTGTGGTAAAAGGCTCGGGTTTGTGTCGTGCAAATGTTGTGTCCCGAAAATCATCGAAAGGAGGTGATAGAGAGCCATGCATATCTGCGCACTTTGTAACGAAGCCATCGAGGACGTGGACATCCAGTTCGGGGATGTACAGATCATCGACGACGAGTACTGGCACCTCGAGTGCTACGCAGAGTACTTCGACGAGGTCCTCGAGGAAGTCTAGGGAGACGCGCTTGCTGCAAGCCTCCTTGCTGTAAGCGCGTCCACCCAGCTTCCACCTCAGACGGAGCTTTCGCCGTCGGAGGTTTTTTTTTGGCCATTTGGGGAACTTTTACGGCGTTGAACGCATTGTATCTGCAAATACCGGAGGAGGTTACGCGCGGCCAATGCGTAATGTGGTATACTGTATCCGAGGGGTGGGATCTGTTCATGTGTAAGCCCATTCATACCCGGGGGAGAGTAGGACTTTGACACGTTCCAGTAGAGCAACCGAATCGGGGTTGCCCCACGATCTCTCATTCGAGGCCACCATTGCGGCCATCGAGAAGCGCATCGAGGAAGCTGCGTCCGACGAGGACCGGGCGGCCGCCCAAGCCGAACTCGAGCGCGAGAGCAGGCGGGTGTTCTCCAAGCTCACGCCCTGGCAACACGTTGAGCTGGCTCGCCACGCCCAGCGGCCGCGGATGCTCGACTATACCTCGCGTCTGCTGGACGATTTCGTCGAGCTGCATGGCGATCGGGCCTTGGGGGACGATCCGGCCCTGGTGGGCGGGATCGGCCGGTTCCGGGGGCGAAGCCTGGTGGTCGTAGGCCAGCAGAAGGGCGTCAGCACCGACGAGAAGGTGAAGCGGAACTTCGGGATGCCCCACCCGGAGGGCTACCGCAAGGCCTTGCGGCTGTTCGAACTGGCCGAGCGCCTCGGACTGCCGGTGGTCACCCTCGTAGACACGCCCGCGGCCCATCCGGGGCTCGATGCCGAGCAGCACGGCCAGGGCCCGGCCATCGCGCGGAATCTGTGGGCCTTGACGCGGCTGCACACGCCGGTCTTCACGGCCATACTCGGCGAGGGGGGCAGCGGCGGCGCGTTGGGAATCGCCGTGGGAGACTGGGTGGCCATGTTCGAACACGCCATCTACGTGATCTGCCCGCCCGAACGTTGCGCCGAGATCCTGTGGCGGGATCCCGCAAAGAAGGAACTCGCCGCTTCGGCGCTACGGGTGACCGCCGCCGAGTTGCTTGAATTGGGTGTCATCGACGCGGTGTTGCCGGAGCCGGGCGGCGGCGCCCACCGCAATCCGGACGCCGCGGCCGACGTCCTCGCCGAGGAACTCGATCGGTTCCTGGCCGGTGTGGACGAGGGCCGCTGGACCCTCGAAGCGCGCCAGCAGAAGTTCCGGCGCATGGGCCGCTGGGAAGACGCCGGCTAGATGGATGCCGTCGACCCCAGAGACGGGTACGTGTTGCTCCGAGTGCGCGTACAGCCGCGGGCGTCGCGCAACGCGATCGTGTGCGAGCCCGACGGGAGGGTACGGGTGGCGCTGACCGCCCCCCCGCTGGAAGGGAGGGCCAATCAGGCGTTGCGCGCCTTTGTCGCGAAGGCCTTTGGCATTCCGAAGTCTGCTGTGGAACTGGCGGCCGGACAACGCGGCCGGCACAAGACCCTGCGCCTCGACGGGGTGACGGGCGATGAGGTCGTTTGCATGCTTTCCGGAACGCAATCGTCTGGGTAGTGGAAGGGGGAAACCTTGTCTGAACTGAGCGTGAGAATCGATGAAGCCGTAGCGACGATCAAGGGCGTGTGCGACCTCGAGCCGCAGGTGGGCATCATCCTCGGAACGGGCCTGGACGCCCTGGGGGCCCGGATCCAGGTGGCGGGCCGCCTCAAGTATGAGGAGATCCCCCATTTCCCCCCGGCGACCGTGCACTCGGGCGAACTGCTGTTGGGCCAATTGGCCGGCAAGAACGTCGTGGCCATGTCAGGCCGGTTCCATGCCTATGAGGGCTACTCGCTCGCCCAGGTGACCTTCCCGGTGCGCGTAGCCAAGGCCTTGGGCGTCAAGGCCTTGGTCGTGTCGAACGCAGCGGGCGGGCTGAACCCGCAGTTCTCCGCGGGCGATCTCATGCTGATCACCGATCATATCAATTTCATGGGTGACAATCCCCTGATCGGCCCGAACGACGAGGCCCTCGGGCCGCGGTTCCCCGACATGAGCGAGCCCTACAACAAGGCATTGATCGACTTGGCAGAGTCGGTCGCGCTCGAGCAGGGAATCAAGCTGCAGCGGGGCGTCTACCTGGCCTGCCCCGGCCCCAGCCTCGAGACGCGGGCCGAATACCGGTTCATGCGCATGCTCGGCGCCGACGCGGTGGGCATGAGCACCGTGCCCGAGGTGATCGTCGCCGTGCACGCCGCCCTCGACGTACTGGGCTTCTCGGCCATCACGGATGAGTGCTTCCCCGATGCGCTCGAGCCCGCGGATATCGACCGCATCATCGCAACCGCAAACCGGATCGAGCCAATTCTCACCGAGGTCGTCGTGACGTGTATAGAGCGAATGGCGTTGGACTAGCAGCAGGCAGCACAAAACTGGAACCAAGACCCATTTTTATCCGTCTGTGACACAGGAGGTAGACTGATATGACCGTACGTATCATCCGAGGCTTTTTCATATTGGCGTGCGTCGTCATGGGGGCCATTTGGGGGTACTACATGTCGGGGGAGAGCGGGCAGGACTCGGTGCCGTGGAGCATCCTGGGCGGGTTGCTGGGCGGCATGGTGTCCGTGGCCCTCATCTTCCTCTTGCGGTTCGTGTCCCAGGAGATGTTCGAGCGGCTTTCGCCGGTGTTGGTCGCCATCGCCCTCGCCATGATGAGCGGCTACTTCCTCGCCAGCTACATCAACCTGTGGGTACCCCGCTTCTTTCCGTCCGCGGCCGCCGACGCCGATCGCAGCCTCCAGTTGTTCATCACGACCTCATTGGTCCTCCTTTTCGGGTTTATCGGCATCACCCTCGGGCTCACCCGGGCGTCCAACTGGGAGGCCTTTGTCAAAGCCGTTCACCGGAACCGCTTCGAGACCACCAGCCCGAAACTCATCGACACGAGTGTCCTCATCGACGGCCGCATCTCGGACGTGTGCGCGACGGGATTCGTCGAAGGCACGCTCATCATCCCCCGATTTGTACTCAAGGAACTCCAGAATATCGCCGATTCCGCCGATGTGCTACGCCGCGTACGGGGACGGCGGGGCCTCGATATTGTGAAATCGCTTCAGGATCCCGACAGCAAGGTGTCAATCCAGGTGGTCGAGGATGATCCGCAGGAAATCCGCGAGGTGGACGGCAAACTCGTCAAACTGGCGCGCGATTTCGATGCAAAGATCCTCACCAATGACTTGAACCTCAACAAGATGGCCCAGATCGACGGAATCCAGGTGCTGAACTTGAACGATCTCGCGAATGCGCTCAAACCCGCCGTCCTGCCCGACGAGCAGATGCAGTTGAAGATCGTCAAGGAGGGCAAGGAAGCCCTCCAGGGCGTCGGCTACCTGGACGACGGCACGATGGTGGTGGTCGACGGCGGTAAGGAGTATGTCGGCAGGGAAGTCTCAGTTCTCGTGACCAGTGTGCTTCAAACCTCCGCGGGCCGGATGATCTTCAGCAAACTCCAAAGCATTCTCTCGTGAAAACCCAACTCCTGGTTGCCGCGGCCGGCATGGGCCTCCGGCTCGGCTCTCAGGGCCCGAAGGGGCTCGTGGATCTGGCCGGCAAGCCGATGCTCGTCCGCACATTGGAGCGGTTCAGTGGCTTAGGGCTGACCGCAGGGGGCTTGATCGTGGTGCCCCAAGGCCGCGAAGGCCAGTTCCAGGAGCTGCTGGCGGCATCCTTCCCCGGCACGCCGTTCACCCTCGTCGCAGGCGGCCGCGAACGGCAGGAATCCGTCTGGAACGGGTTGGCCCGCCTGGACGATGACACCGAGATCGTCGTGATCCACGACGCTGCGCGGCCCTTCGTGGCCGCCGAGTCCGTCCAGGCCTCCATCGATGCCGCCGCCGAATGGGGCGCCGCCACCGTGGCCATCCCCGCTGTCGACACCATTCTCGTCGGCGATTCCGGCGGATTCCTCGCGGATACGCCCGATCGCGAGGCCCTGTGGGCCTGTCAGACGCCCCAAACGTTCCGGGTGGACTGCATCCGCGCCGCCCACGAGCACGCCCGCCGCCATGGTTTCCTCGGCACCGACGACGCCTCGCTCGTGCGCCGGGCCGGCGGCAAAGTCAAACTCGTCATGGGCACGCCGCTCAATCTCAAGGTGACGACCCCCGGCGACCTCGCACTCGCCGCGGCTATCGTCAAAGGAGCCCTGCTATGATGCGCGTCGGCATCGGCTACGACCTCCACATCCTGACCGCCGGCCGCCCCCTCGTCCTCGGCGGCGTCAACGTCCCCTTCGACAAGGGGCTCCTCGGCCACAGCGATGGCGACGCCCTCGCCCACGCCATCATGGACGCGCTCCTCGGCGCCGCGGCCTTGGGCAACATCGGCCGCCGGTTTCCCGACACCGCGCCCAAGTACAAGGACGCGGACAGCCTCGCCCTCCTCATGCAGGTGGTGCGCTTCGTTCGGGACGCGGGCTATCGGATCGTGAACGTGGACTCGAACATCATCGCCGAAATGCCGAAACTCAACCCCTACCTCGACGCGATGCGCATGCATTTGGCCGAATGCATGGACATCCCCGTGGCCCGGGTGTCGGTGAAGGCCAAGACGAACGAGAAGCTCGGCCCCGAAGGCCGCGGCGAAGCCATCAGCACGCAGGCGGTGGTGCTCCTCGAACAGATCGACGCGTAGCACCCCCGCGCACGGCGCACCCCCGCGCATGGCGCGCCGTCCGGCAGCCCTGCTACAATCTCCCCCGTGAACAAAGAGCGCCTCGATACCCTCGTCCAACGCCAGGCCGGAGTGAGCCGTTCCAAGGCCCAGGGGCTCATCCGAACCGGAATGGTCTTCGACGCCGAAGGACACCGCCTCGACAAGCCCGGCCAGCGGTATGACGACGCCCTCGAACTCGAGATCCGCTCCGGGCCACGCTACGTCAGCCGCGGCGGCGACAAGCTCGAAGCCGCCCTGGACGCGTTCGGCCTCGACGTCGACGGCCGCCCGGCCATCGACATCGGGGCGTCCACGGGCGGTTTCACGGACTGCCTGCTCCAGCATGGCGCGGCCCGGGTGTTCGCCGTCGACGTGGGCTACGGCCAGCTCGCGTGGGCCCTGCGCGAGGATCCACGCGTGGTTGTCATGGAGCGCACCAATATCCGCGACTTGGCGCCCGGGGCCTTGCCCGAGCCGCCCTCCTTCTTCACGGCGGACTGCTCGTTCATCTCCCTCGAACTGGTGTTGCCCCCGCTGAAAGCCCTGCTCGCCGAGGGTGCGCGCGGCGTGGTCTTGG
>JAFGTL010000446.1 GCA_016934125.1 Candidatus Hydrogenedentota bacterium | reverse complement strand
CCCTGCGTCTGGCGCGCTGAAGAACGCGCAGCGTTCTTCCAACGCGCCCGAAGGGCGCGCGCCCGCGTCCCCGTTTGCCGGGGTGCGGGGGGATGGGGTAGAGTATAATCCGTATGCGGCGTGGATCCGCTGGGAGTGACATCCAGCCGCTTGCATGCACGGCTCTCACCGAAGGAAATGGTCTCAACCAGATGCTCAGTTTCGACGAGATGCGCGAGATTTTTCAGCGCACCCGGATCATCCGGAAACCGACGTACGGCATCGTGTCGGGATACCACGAGTTGCCCTACGTGTGCCTGGGCGCCTCGTTCGAGGCCGGCCACGAGACCACCGAGGTGCGCGGCAAGGTGCACGTGTCGCCCCGGTTCGTCATCCGTCCGCCCCACGCCGAGCCCAGCTACGAGGAGATCTTCGGCGAGGACAACGTCGACGCCGCGCTGGCCGGCCGCGTGTTCGGATTCCTGGGGTTCCGCGGGCGGCCCGTCGAGTGCAAGTCGGAGCACATCGAGGTGCAGCACCTCGATGTGTCGCTGGATCGTGTCCTGAGCCGGACGCTCGACGATCTCGAGCGGAAGGAAGACATCACGACGGGCGTGATCATCACGCCGAGCAGCCAGTACTATCCCGTTTCGGTGGAACGGTTTATCGCGAGCATCGTCGAGGACGAGTTCTCGGTATAGGGGCCGGACCGCCGGGGAGCAGGAGAGGGATGCCATGAAAAGCGCCTACGAATTGGCTATGGAGCGGCTCAACCGGGAAGCCGGGCCCACCAAGAAGCTATCGGACGAACAGAAGGCCGAGATCGCCGAGATCGACAACAAGTACGAGGCCAGAATCGCCGAAGCGCAACTGAGTTTCGACAACCAGATTGCGGGCGCGACGTCCCAGGAGGAGGCCGATCAGCTTCGCCAGGGGTTGGCCGAGTCGATTGCCTCGATCGAGGCCGAACGGGATCGCGCGCGGGAGGCCGTCTGGCAGGCCGCAGAGTGAGGCGCGGGCCGCGGCCCGGCCCGCGGGCCAGTCCCGGCGCCCTCATTCACCATCGGGGGAATAGGCACACACCTTGACACAACCGGCAAAACCGAAACGGCGTGTTCTGCGCGGATGGCGTGCCCTCGCCGCGACGATCGCCGTCCTGGCATGCTGCGTCTGGCTTGACGCGCGCATCAAGGAGGGCGGCCCGGCCGGGGCGGGCTATTGCCCGGCCGACGCAACCTGGACCGCGGCGGCCGAGGACTTCAGCGCGCTGTGGCGGCAGGCCGCCGACACGAACGCCATCGCCCGGGTGCGCGAGGAGTGGCCGCGCCCGCTCAGCAACATCGAGCTCGCCGTGCGCAAGGCCACCGGAATCCGCCCGACGCCGAGCCGGTGGCACCTGTGGATGGGCCGCCGGTTTCTCATGGCCGGCTCGCCCGACGGCGTCGGCCTGTGCGTGTATCCGGGCCTGCTCATGCGCGCTGCGCACCTCGTACACCGCGCCACCCTCCGGGCAGGCCGGGGCGACGACGGCGTGTTCCGCTTCGGCGAGCTGTCCTACGGCTGGCGCGAGGGGTACCTCATCGTGTCGCGATCGCGCCCCTACGTAGCCGCGTCGCTGGCTGCGCCGCCAGCCGCCGTCGAGGAGTCCCTCGGTGACGACGAGCTGCGCGTGGCCTGGCGCGGGCCCAGCCCGGCGCAATTCCGCATGCGCGCCGCCGACGGCTTTCCGGTGTCCGGGCGCATCCGGCTCGAGATCACCGAACGGGCCGCTCCGCTCACCCTCCCCGACGCGTGGGCCGAACCGCCTGCAGCGTCTATCACGGCGACTGACTGGGCCGATGTGCACGCCCTGCTCGCCTTCATCGAGGAGCCCTTCGCAGGCAACCCCCACTGGGACGAGGCGAAGCGCCTGGCAGCCATCGTGCCGCGCCAGTGGGCGCTCGATCCGCTCGATGCCGGATGGGATGCCAGCGCAGATCAATGCGCGCTGGCCCTGATCGGCCTCGAGTTCTCCGGCACCCTTCCTGTGCCGCGGGCGGCCCTCGTGCTCCGGCCCGCACGCCCCGCGGACGGCCCCCATCCCCTGGCGCCGCTCCTCGGGCCTGTCGACGCCATCCCCTATGAGTGGCAGGGCTATCCGGGCGTTCTGGCGCCCTTGGCGGGCGAAAACCTGGCGCTCTGCCTGGGGCGCGATGAGCGCGACTGGCTGGCCACCACGCAGGAGCCCGTCATGGCTGCGCTGGTGGGTTCCCTCGCGGCAGGGCCCGCCGTCCCGGCCGACGTGGCCGTCCGGCTCCGATGGGAACCGGTGGGCGCGGCCGTCGAGCAGGCGATGGTAGCCATGGGCGAGATGGAACTGGCGGGCGAACGGAACAAGGCCGACGTGGCTGCCGACTTGCTGCCGGTGGCCCGGGGGCTGGCGCGGTTGGGCCTCCTGGAACTCGAGGGCGAGGCCCAGGACGGATGGGTGGAATTCGAGGGGTTCCTGGCCCGGGCAGCCGACGAGGGCGAACCATGAGCGCCAGCATCCGCGTAGCTATCGGGATGTGCGCGGCCTTGGCCTCGCTCACGGCGGGCGTCGCGGGCGCGGCCGTTGGCCCGGATCTGTTCGAAGAGGCCTTCGGCCCGGCCGATTGCACGGCCTTCACCGGCAACGGCCGCCTAACGGTGTCCGTAAACCAGTTCGGGCGGATCACCGCGTGCCGCTGGCCCAGTCCGGGCTACTGCGATCAGGTGGCCTACCGCACCCGGGAACGCGGCCTGCCCGCCCTCGGCGTCGAGCCCGCCGACGGCGTCATGTGGGGCGTCCGGATCGATGGGAAGATGCACTGGCTGGCCGGGCCGCCCTGGCAGGTGGGGCAGTCGTATCGCGACGGCGGCTCGGTGGCCATCGAGTCCACGGCGGCCTTGAGCGGGGGCTCGACGACGTTCACCCAGATCCTCTTCGTCCATCCCGAACGCGATCTGCTCGTGGCGCGGCTGGTAATCGAAAGCGAAGCCGAGCCGTCCGAGGTTTATTGGTATGCCAACTTCTCGCCCTGCATGCGGATGATCCCGGAAGTCCCCGTGGCGGACTGGGCACTCGACGGGCGCAACGACTTCGCCGTGTTTGCCGATGAAACCGGCCGAGGCGTCTGCCATTTCCGGCCCGAGGCGCCCGGCCTGTACGAGTGGGCCTATGCGCGCGAACTGGCGCGCGTCAAAGCCAAGCCTACCGCCTGGGCGGGCTTCGACGAGGGCGTCTGGATTGCCGCCCGGAGTGCCGGCCCCGTCGCGGGCATCCACTGTGGACGCGACTTCGGCGAGAAATCCGTGCTGGCCCAGGCCGAGGCGGGCTGGATGGCCGGGGCGACATCGGCGGTTGGGCAGTGCGCATCCGTCACCATCGCCCGGCCCCGGCCGCTTCGGGACGGCGCATACGAGGTGACGCAGTTCATCGCCTTCGGGCGAACCAAGGCGGCCGGCGACGAGATCCTCGCCTATGCCGCCGAGCGCGGCTACGACGCGTTGCTGGCGGAAACCCAGGCCTACTGGGGCGCCTGGCTCGACAAATGCCGGCTGCCCGACACCTGGAATACCGATCTCCGGGCCCGGAGCGGGCGGTGCCTGCTGACCATCGCCCTCGCAATGGACGCCGACACCGGGGGCATCATCCGTTCGCCTGTCGCCCAGCCACCCCGGGCACTGGACTGGCCCCGTCACGGCGCGTGGGTTTCGTACGCACTCGACACGGCCGGCCGGCATGACCTCGCCGCCCGACACGCCGATTTCTATGCCGGCGCCCTCCGCACCAAAGCCGGCACGGGCCGGCCCCTGGGCTCGCTGCCTGCGGCCTGCTACACCGATGGCACCGAAGCCATACCGCACCTCGTCATGGACGCCGAGGCGCCGGCCTGGATGCTGTGGTCTTTGGCCGAACACGCCGCCCGGATCGACGAAGGAGAGCAGCGAACCGCCTGTCTCGAAGGCCTCTGGCCCGCCGTCGACCTCGCCGGTACCTTCCTGGCCGGCTGGGCCGACGCCCGCACCGGCGCCCCCCTCTATTCCTTTGACGCCGAGGCCCTGCGCGACGTCCGGGATGATCCGCTCCTGCTGGCCACGTACCGCGGGATCCGCAGCGCCCTCGAACTGGCCCAATCCTCGGGACACGAGCGTCCCGAGTGGCGCGTACGGCTCGACGAACTCGAGCCGCTGATCCGGTTTCGCGCGTTCGACTCCGACGGGGCCTGGAAATGCCGCCATCCCCTCGAAGTCTGGTTTGCGGGCCTCATCCCGGAAGGGGATCCGCGCGCCAGCCAGGCGCTCGATGCCGAAGCCGGCCAATTGGACGCCCTGCACGGTATCGAGGCCGCCCGGAGTCTCTGCCTGATGGGGCTGTACATTGCGCAGCATCCCGAGGAACTGCCCCGGGTTGATGTGGTGTTCCGGCGCACGCTCCGCCGCGTCATGCCCGACGACCGCCGCGCGTTCGCCGCCGGCGCGCCCGCCCGTGTCCCGGACACGCTCCACGCGGCGCTGTGCCTGGTGGCGGCCTCGGCCCTGTGCGACGCAACGGCCCCGTGACACAGGCGGCCGCGCGCAGGCCGCTATTCGTCCGATAAGGGCAGCGACTCGGTGGCCCCGCGCAGGAGACGCACTGTCCGGCCGCTCCCCGGATGCCGGAGCGTCGCCGCGCCGGTCAGGGCATCCACCGAGTCCAGACGCCAGCCCGCCGCGATGGCGTCCCCCGGCTTCAAGAACACGCGCTCCCGTTCGCCGGTTGCGCTGTACGCAATCGTGAACGCCACCTTGTCGCCGACGCTCCCCGCGAACCGAACCGTCAGCGCCGGACGACGCGGCTCTTCGGGTGCCGGGGGCGGTTCTGGGGCGGACTGCCGTGGCACAGGTTGCGGCGCACCGGGCGCCGCAACAGCGGCCCCCGACGATGGCGCGGCCGGGGCGCTCGGGCGGGGGAGGCCGGTGGGTGCCGGGGTTGGCGCAGCGGGCGCAGCCGCTTGCTCGACAGGCGTCTCGAATGAGTCGACGGCACGCCCGTCGCCCCGCACGAGAACAAGCCGGATCGCTTCAGCGTCGGCGCCGGCGGCTGCGACGCCCTGAAGGTCGAAGACAATCTCCCGCGTGGCGCCGCCCAGAATGGCCACGCGCCCGCTTCCGCGGATGGGCACGCCCTGGGCGGCCCACAACCCTTCGGTGGAGGGAAACAGTTGGAACGCATCTTTGCCGCGCTCGCGGACGTGAACCTCGAGGCCGTAGACGCTCCGACGGCCCCCGGGCCACTGGCCGGGCGCCTGCCCCTCCTCCGGCCACGGGACGCACAGGCCGACTTCCTTGTGCCCTCGGTTCGTGCACCGGATCCGCACCGTTTCACCAGAGGCATCCAGTTCCGCGTCGAACTGCAGCGCAATCCGGCCCGGCGCTACCGCGAGGATGAGCACGCTGAGCACGAGAATGGCGGCGACGGCCGCTCCGAACGCGAGCGCCCCCTGTGTCGAGGCGCGCAACGACGTGAACCGCGGACTGAACCGGCGGGCCCCCGCAATGATGAAGGCAAGGCCGCCCGCGCAGTAGGCGAGGGCGCCGATGCGAAATGCGCCCAGCATGCCGCCGAGCGACTCGGGCGCCGAGGCGTCCGCAGCGCCCACGATGAGCGGCGGTGCGAGGCCCCCGGCGACAATGAGGGCGCCCACGAGCACCAGCCCCCACCCCGTCCCGCGGCGGCCGCGCCTGACGGCGAACGGCACGGCCACCAAGGGAAGGAGCATGTAGAGCACCCACACGCGGCCCACCACAGGCGGTGCTAAATCCGGCCCGATACCTTCCTGTGTCAACACGGCCCCCAGCCGATACAGGGAGTAAGGCCGGGATTCATACGAAACCCACGGCACGAATACGGTGAGCGCGATCGCTATGCTGAAAAGCGTCGCCAAAACCTTGGCCCGTCCGGCCGGCCGAGCCGGCCGGGCGGTTCCCGGCTTCAGGTAGCCTTCCATGGGAAGATCGATGAAGCCCCCAAGCTCTTCGGGCGCATCCGCGGCGATCACCGCTCTGCATTCCGCGATGCGCGCCTCCAGCGCGTCCGCCTCGCGCACGAGGCGACGGTGGATTTCATTGGCCTTGGCCGGGGCGATCTCGCCGGAGGACGCCTGCTTGCTGAGCCGCGCCTCCTCAATCTGGGCCTTCCGGATGCCGCGGCTCAGATCGGCGATCTGCTGGCGCTGCGCCTCCCGCAGCCGGGCAATCGTCGACTCGGCCAGCGCCAACTGCTCCGTATACAACCGGCGCAACGCGCTCTGGCGGGACAAGGGCATCGAGCCCTCGGCACCGGCCCGCTCACACTGCTCCTGGAGGACGCGGGCCTTCTGGCGATGCGACAGGGCCAGGCGCAACGCCCGCTTTGACTCGTCACGTTCCACGCAGTCCTCCGCACGCGCACGATCCACGCGCGCCGGCCGGGATCGCAGCAGCGGCGCCTACGAATCCCGGGCCTGGCGTTGGGCCAGCGCCGCCTTCACGAACTCCCGGAACAACGGCTGCGGATTCAGCGGCGTACTCTTGAACTCGGGATGGAACTGGGAACCGCAGAACCACGGATGATCCTTCAACTCAGCCACCTCGACCAACTCATGATCGGCCCTGCGGTGAATCCCGCTCACCACCAGTCCGGCCTCTTTCTCGAGCCGGGCCCGGTAGGCGTTGTTGAATTCGTAGCGGTGTCGATGGCGCTCGTAGATCACGTCGGAGCCGTACGCGGCGTGGGAGCGCGTGCCCGCCTGTAGTTCGCAGCGGTATGCGCCGAGCCGCATGGTCCCCCCCATGTCCTCCACGCCCCGCTGCTCCGACAGCAGCGAGATGATGGGATCCGGCGTGTCCGCATCGAATTCGGTTGAATTGGCCTTTTCGAGGCCGAGGCAGTTGCGCGCGAGTTCGATCACGGCGATCTGGAGCCCGAGGCAGATCCCCAGGAACGGTTTCTTGTTGACGCGCGCGTAGTGCACCGCCCGGATCTTGCCTTCGACGCCGCGATTCCCGAACCCCGGCCCGATCAGCACCGCGTCGTATTCCTCGAGCACCTCCTCCGGCGTCGCGCCGTTCTCGAATTGCTCGGAATCCACCCAGTCGAGTTTCACGCGGCAGTCGTTGGCCACGCCCGCGTGGGCGAAGGCCTCGTTGATGCTCTTGTATGCGTCGTCGTGGCCGACGTACTTGCCGACGGCGGCTACCCGGACTTCGTGGGTGGGCCGCCGCATTCTGTCCACGATGGCGCGCCATTCCGTCAGATCCTCGGCGGGCGCATCGATCTGGAGCGCGCGCAACACCGTCTCATCGAGCTGCTGTTTCTTGAAGTTCAGGGGAATAGCATAGATCGGCGCGATATCTTCCGCCCCGATAATGCCCTCCTCCGTCACATTGCAGAACATGGCGATCTTGCGCCGTTGATCGGGGCCGATCCGGTGTTTGCCGGTTCGGCACACGATCACGTTCGGCGAGATACCGATGTCGCGGAGGGCGCGCACGCTGTGCTGGGTGGGCTTGGTCTTGAGTTCGCCGGCCGCGGCGATGTACGGCAGCAGCGTCACGTGGATGAAGCACGACGGCGTAGGCGCCATTTCGAGGTGGAACTGACGGATGGCCTCGAGGAAGGGGAGCCCTTCGATATCGCCCACGGTGCCGCCGATCTCGACGATGGCCACATCGGCGTCGTCCTCCGGCTCGGCGGTCAGCATCCGGATCCGCGACTTGATCTCGTCGGTGATGTGCGGAATCACCTGCACCGTCCTGCCGAGGTACTCGCCCCGCCGCTCCTTCTGGATCACCGCGTTGTACACGCCGCCGGTGGTGACGTTGCTCTTCTGCGACAGCTTGGACTTGGTGAATCGCTGATAATGGCCGAGGTCGAGGTCGGTTTCGGCGCCGTCATCCGTGACGAACACCTCGCCGTGCTCGTAGGGATTCATGGTTCCCGGATCGACGTTGATGTACGGATCCATCTTCATCATGGCGACTTTCAGCCCGCGCGATTCAAGCAACAGGCCCAGACTCGCCGACACGATCCCTTTCCCCACCGACGAGACGACTCCCCCCGTCACAAACACATACCTAGGCATTACGTTCGTTCCTCCAACGCATGTTCGATGATTCCGCGCACCCGCTCCAAATCCGCCGGCGTATCGACGCCGATGCTCTCGTATTCCGTGTCCACGACCGCGATGGGATAGCCGTTCTCGAGCACGCGAAGCTGTTCGAGCTTCTCGAGCCGCTCGAGGGGCGTCTGCGGCCACCGTGCGTACTCCAGCAGGAACTCCCGCCGATACACGTACAGCCCGATGTGCTGCCAGTAACAAGGCGGGTTCGTTTCCCGATCGGCCACCTCCCGGATGTAGGGGATCATGCTCCGTGAGAAATAGAGCGCCCGGCCGTGTCCGTCGCACACCACCTTCACCACGTTCGGATCCCGCGCGGTTTCCGGCTCGGCGATAAGCCGGCGCGCCGTGCCCATGGGCAGCTCCGGATCCTCGAGGAGCGGGCCGATGGCCGCATCGATGGTTCCGGGATCGATCAGCGGCTCGTCGCCTTGCACGTTCACGATGATGTCGGCGCGCCGCGTTTCGGCCACCTCGGCGATGCGATCCGTCCCGGACGGATGATCCGGGCGCGTCATGACCACCTGCACGCCGTACGGCGCCAACGCGTCCACGACGCGATGATCGTCCGTGGCCACGACCACGTCTGAGACGAGGGCGGAGCGGCATGCCCGCTCATAGGTGTGGGCGACGAGCGGCTTGCCTGCGAGCGGGGCGATGACCTTGCCAGGGAAACGAGTGGAGGCGAATCGGGCGGGGATGACTGCCAGGATCGTTCGTCCAGCGCCGGAACTCATCACGCCCTCCCGCCGGTAAATACACTACGGCCGTAACCGGTTGAAATGCCAAAGGTTAGGCGGCACCAAGGAAGGCCCCGTTTCCTAACGGGATTTTACTCTACCATAGGAGGCGGGTATTTGCAACGCCAAAGATTTCCGCGCGAAAAACGCCCGTAAATTGCGGATTTCAGTCGGCCCGACACCACATGTCGCGGTTCCGCCCGGGCAACCTGGCCCCTTCGAGCCCGCCCGCACGAGCCCCGCTTGACTCGGCCACGCGAGGGGCGCTACAAGGGGTGGTGCTCGTGAGGGCACGAGCCGGTTTCGCGGCATAGGGCTGACGCAGGGGAGTACTCGACATGGCCTGTCTAATGGCGATTGTGTTGATGGCGGCGGGCGCGGGCGACGCGGCGTGGCCGCCGGACGGCGCCCTCGAGTGGGCCTGGGAGTACCGGGGCGACGCGCTCCCCTGGGAGGCGGTGCCTCACTGGGCCGGCAGCCCGTCCGGCGATACCGAGGCCGCGGTAACGCCCGAGGGACTGCGCATCGAGGATCGCAGTTCGGAACGGGGCAGTCTGTGTACGTTCCGGCGGGCGTGGCGCGTCGATCCAGCACAGGGGGGTGTGGTCGAGGCGCGGATCAAGGTCGTTGCGAACGACAGTTCATCCGGGGCAGGCATCATGCTGGCCGACGGCGAGCACGAGGCGTATCTGACGCTGTTTCCCGATCGCCTCGAAGTGAATCATGGCGAGGTCGTCCAGCCGTTCACCACGACGGACGGCTTCCACGTGTACCGCCTGGCCGCCCGGCAGAAGGACTTCCTGGTGTGGGTGGACGGCGCCCTCGTCATCGACGGAACCGGCAAATTCACGGATCCCGCCCACGCCAACCGGAGCTACGCCGCCTTCGGATCGTGCAGCAGTGCGGCCAAGTCGGATGCCGTGTATGCCTATGTCCGTTACGTGCCGTTGGGCGAACTTCCACTCCCGGAGCGGCTGGCCGGGGCCGAGGATGTGCTCGTGTACAAGAAGCCGGGGGTCTACGCGTGCTTCCCCTCGCTGTATCGGCTGGATGACGGCACGCTGGTCGCGAGTTACGGCACGCGCACCCGCCGTTCGCACATCGACTCGACGGGCGGCTCGGCGGCATCTCAATCGCACGACGGCGGGCGCACGTGGGAGCCCGTCGAGGGGCCGCGCCCGATGAATCCCGCACGCCGCTGCAAGGACGGAAGCCTCGTCGCCGCGGACGGCCACGGCTGGCGCAATGTGCCGGCGGAGCGGCGTAAGGAGTTCGAGGATCAGGACATCACCGTGCGCGACGTGCGCGAGGGCGTGGTGGCCTATCTTCAGGGGGCCTACTGCTCGCGAAGCGAGGACGGCGGCCAGACGTGGCAGAAGGAGGAACTGCAACTCCCCGCCCATCGCTCGCTCATGACGTACAACCGCGTCGATGCGGCGTCGTTGTCCGAGGGCCTGCGTCTGGTGTCCGTTTACGGGCAACTCAAGGAGGACGAGCACACCCGATCGTTTCTGTTGCGTTCGGCCGATGACGGGAAGACGTGGTGGTTCCTGCCGTTGGCCGCGGATCCGGCGGGCAAGCTCGACTTGAACGAGACGGCCCTGGCCGAGAACGCCCGGGGCGAGATCGTCGCCATGGTCCGGACGCACCCGCCGGACGGCGGGTATCTGTTCACGACGATCAGCACGGATCGGGGTATCACCTGGGCGCCCGCCCGGCAAACGGAGATCTGGGGCTATCCGGCCCATCTGCTGCGCCTCCAGGACGGACGCATGCTGTGCAGCTACGGATACCGGCGCGATCCCATGGGCGTGCGGGCGGTCATCAGCCCGGACGGCGGCCGCACGTGGAACGTGGCCGAGGAGATCATCCTGCGGTGTGACGGGGCAGGCAGCGGCTCCGATCTGGGATACCCCATCAGCATCGAGATCGAGCCGGGCCGCGTGTTCACCATCTACTACATGACAACGGACGACGGCATCACGCACATCGCGGGCACAATCTGGGACATCCCGGCGCCCGCGAAGTAGAAGTCCTTGCGTCGAGGTGGTATCGTACCGCCCCCGGAGCCGCGATCGAGAGCCGATTCCCAATGGAGAAAGGAGAATGTGCCGTGTCATCCCCCACTTTCGTCATCCGCGGGGCACTCCCTGCCTTGCTGACGCCGTTCCACACCGACGGCTCCGTCGACGTTGCGGTGTTGCGCCGGCTCGTGGCCCATCAACTCGAGCAGGGGTGCCACGGCTTCTTCGTGTGCGGCAGCACGGGCGACGGATTCCTCATGACGCGCGAGGAGCGGCGCACCGTGGTCGAGACGGTGGTGGGCGAGGTGGCCGGGCAGGTGCCCGTGATCGCCCATGTGGGCGCGGTTTCGTCGGATGAGGCCGCCGCGATGGCGGCCGACGCCTGCGCCCTCGGCGTCGACGCCGTATCCAGCGTTCCGCCCATCTACTACCCCGTCGGGCTCGACGGATTCGTCCGCCACATGCAAACCATCGGCCGGGCCGCGGATCGGCCCATGTACTGCTACTACATCCCGTCGCTCACGGGGCAGTCCCTGGGCGGGGATCAGTTCATCGAGGTGCTGGATCAGATCGACAACCTCGTCGGACTGAAATTCACCCACACGGATCAGTTCCTGCTCTGGTGGATTCTGGATGCCGCGGGCGATCGCTATTCGGTGCTGAACGGCAACGATCAGATGCTCGTTCAGGCCCTGCTCACCGGGGCGGCCGGCGGAATCGGCTCGACGTACAACTACCAGACGAAGACGATTGTCGGCATCTACGAGGCCTATGCGGCGGGCGATCTCGATCGGGCCCGGGCACTCCAATGGCGGGCGAACAAGATCGTCCAGATCCTGTTCCGGTTCCGGGGCGACGGGCTCGGCGTGGATCGCGCCATCATGAAACTGCGCGGCATCGACATCGGCCCGCCCCGTCCGCCCAAGGTGCCCTTCCCGGATGAGCGGCTCGATGCGCTCCGCCGTGCGCTCGAGGAGGCCGGGTTCTTCGACGAGTAGCCGGCGCCGGGGGCGCTAATCGACCGCGATCTCGGGATCGCAGATCCAGGCTTCCGCCTCGGCGCAGTTGTAGTCGAAGCCCACGGCCACCTCGACGGGCGTCTCGGCGATTTCGGCCTCAATCACGAGCGGCTGCCAGTCGCCACTGCCCCCGGCGTTCTGCTGGGCGAGGTGATGGCCGGCCGGGGAATCGCCCCAGCGGAACCCATCGGCGATGACGGCCTTCACGGGGCGGTTCGAGCGCACCCAGCAGGAGAACCGAACCCGGTCGCCCTTGGCCGCATCGAGCGTCCGGGTAAGAAACGTCCAGGATCCGGCCGTCGAGGAGGTCAGATGGGCCGCGGCACGGCCCTCCCGCCCGTCGCGCGAGAAGGCGATGGCGCCTTGGCCGTCGCCCGCCCTGCGTACCGCCCAGTCGATAAAGGAGAAGTCGGCCGCCCAGTCCTCGCCTCTCAACGCCAGGATGTGCTCGGCGATGGCCCGGCGCAGGGCGAGGAGCCGGCCCGGATCCGCGTCGCAGTCCTCGATCTCGGCGCGGGCCTCGTTCAGCAAGGCCGCGACATCCGCGGGCGGGGTGTCAAGGCGGCTGAGTTCGCCTTCGAGTACGGTGAGCAGCAGGTAGTCCTCGAGGCCCTCGCGCCAGCCTTCCCATCGCTTGCTCGGTATCGGCCCGCCGTAGGCGTCGGGGTAGATCTTGGCCCAGTCGGGCTCTATCCCGTCCATGTCGTTCCAACTCATGCCTGAGGAATACGTCCAGTAGCTGACGCCGTCGAGGCGGTACTTCCACGCCTTCCACACGAGCGCGCGGTTCTTCGTCGGCGTGACGCCCTTGCCGGAACCGCACTCATAGGTCCAGATCGGCAGGCCGGTGCCCCGCATGAAGTCGAATCCGGGCCGATGGAGGTCGTGGTGCACCGGGCACCAATAGTCCAGAACCGGCGCGAACTCGGCCAGGCGCTCCGGATCGCCCATGGAGTCCGAGAAGATGCGGACGCGGGCGTCCGCTTCCTTCACGCCTTTCGCACAACCCAGGAATTTGTCGTTCAGCGTCTCGTCAAAGATGTGGAGCACCCAGTCCCCGTAGTCCAGCCCCCGGCTGCGCATGTAGGCCGCGAGATCGCGAACCCACTTGGCGTAGCGCGGCTGCCATCCCTCGCCGCGCATGAACCACGCTTCGAGGAACAGGATGCCCCGGCCCTGCAGCCGCTCGACCGCGCTGTCCAGCACCGAGAAATCGGTGTGCCCGTCCGGGCCGGGCGACGGGAGGTTCGTCACCTGGAAGGCGGTGGTATAGCAGTCGGAGAGGTGGGCGAGGTAGGCATCGTTGCGCGCGCCACAGTTGTAGTCCCAGGCGAACACGGGGATCGGGAGCCGGGCCGGGAGTTGAACGGGCAGGATGACGATGCGGACGGCGATGTCGCGTGCCGGGATGCCCTCGCTTTCGTCGAGCGCGCTCACCCGCACCGTCCCCTGATACGCACCGGGCTGAGCGCCCCGGCTGTCGAGCGTTACCCATACCTCCCTCGTCTCGCCGGGCGGCACGGCCACGCGCCCGGCCGGATCGAGGGGCACCATCGCGTCGCCGATGATCCCGCGCGCCTTGCTCCGCACCATGACCGCCTCGGAGAGCCGGAGCCGGTGCGGGTCGAAGGGCGGCTCGTCCCCTTGCGCGCCCGGGGTCAGTGCCGGCGTGAATGCACCGAACTGTACCTTCAGCGCCAAGGGCCGGTGCCCGAGCACGTTCGAGATCATGAGGGCGGCGGGCTCCCGTTCGCCCTGGACGGCCACGATTTCGAGGACGCAGTGCTCGTCCAGGGCCTCCGGCATCATGTCCGGAGTCGAGATGGCCAACGGGGGCTTTGTCCACAGTGTCGGCCCCGCCAGTGTGTCCATGTAGCCCAGGACGGCGGGGGTAGCGCCATCCCATTCTGCGGGCGTGATGGTTCGCCCGGCCGCGCACGCCTGCGCGAGGAGCCCATCCAGGCCGGCCAGGATCTCCGCGCCCCGCGCGGCCAACCGGGCGACAGCGGGCCGCAGGGCTTCCGGCCATGCGGCGGCGTCATTCAGTTCTGCGACGCGTCCGTGCAGTTGCGCGAGCATGGGGGGCGAGGTGAAACCTGGCGGGATGCTCATCCGGAAAAGCTCGGCATCCTCCGACACGGCCCGCACGGTGAGCCAGCCGGGCACGGCATAGCCGAGGGTGTAGGAGGCCGGCCGTTCGTGGGGGCCGGCATCGTCGGCCGCCAATTCCAGGACGGGGGCGCCCTCGCCTACGTCCAAGACGAGGGAACACGGGGCGACAGTCGGGTGTGCGTTGAGGCCAAACGAGGCCGGATTGACGCCCGGATAGCGCGGGCCGAGGTCGAGTCGTTCGACAGCGGCGGTGTGTTCCACGAAGGTGAGCCGGGCGAACCGGGCGGTATTGTGGAAGGGGCCGGCCGTCCAGTTCCAGCACGAATACGTGGTCCCGTCGGTGCGGCGGGCGCGGGTGAAGTTCCCTGTCCAGGTGTTGCCCGGCGCGGGCGGGCCGCCGAGGTCGGCCCAGGGAATGGCGAGTTCGGCCGTCCAGCCCTCCGGGCTCCCCTCCAGGCCTGGCACGTCCGCCGCCGCCAGGGCCGCCGAGTTCCATTCGTGTCCCTCGCGGCCTTCATCGCGCAGGACGCCCGCGGAGTTCACCATCAGATGCACGTAGCCGCCTTCGCCGTTGGGCCGCAGGAACAGCTCTACACAGTCGTCTGTCCAGACGGCGCCGTCGCGTTCGGTGGTGTTCGCGACGAGGCGCTCCAGGTAGGGCTCGGTGCACGCAAAGGCCACATAGAGGGCTTGTTCGTCCCACGCCGTCCGCACGGAGGACTGGACATCGACGGGCTGGCCGCTCTGCCAGTCCACAAACACCGGCGCACAGGCTGCCCCGGCCCAGCACGCGTCGTCGAGCCGGCCGTCGACGTGCGGGGCTTCGGGTGCACGGCCGATCGCCAGCAGGGCCGGCGGCGCGTCAATTGCGTGGGCGGCGCCCAGTGCCGGCAGCAGAGCGCTCGCGAGCAGTGCGATCAAGGTATCTCGTGCCGTCATCTATCTACAGCTCCGTGGCTTGTGGCCATCGGGGACCGCGACGCATACCGAACGCGGGGGCGCCCGCCGCGCACTCCCGGGCACGAAGGGATTCTGCAGGCCGTGCGGACTACTTCGTCACCATTACTGTCCGGGAGTTCACCGTCACGAAGAAGCCGGGAATGCTGATGAGCCAGTCAATGAACGTGATCTCGGTTTCGATGTCGTAATCGGCGGCCCCTGCCATGGCCTTGGTGTCGAGTTCGTTGATCGGCACAAGGCCCCAGATGCAGTACCATTGGCGGGCCTGCTCCACATCGGCCCCCTGAGCCCCGCGGCCGACGGCGTGCATGTGCGTCTGACAGCCCGCCGCCAGGATCGCCGCCAGCGCAATCAAAGCTATCCCCGTTCTTCTCATGGTTCTCCTCCCGATTCGACGCACAGACAAAGCGTCTTTGGTTGTGCCCGATTCCGGCACGGCCCGCGGGCGGCGAGACCGGGCTCGCGCCAGCCGCGAACTGCATGGTAGTGACGAACGGGGGTCAATTCAAGAGACACCACGGGACGCCTTCAGCGCGATGGGCCGAAGCCGGGCGCCGCGGGGGGCTGGCTCAGGTAGCGGGACACGTCCAGGCTGCGGAGGTAGGCCTCGGTGTCGGCCCGGGCCTTGAGCACGCCCTCCGTCGCGATACGCTGGAGGTGGGCGCGCTCGGGGTGCGAGGCCATCGCGGCCACCTGATCGGATGCGCGGACGAGTGCGTTGTGTGGGGGCGCGGCGGTATCCGCGGCCTGCATGCGGCGCCGGAGGTCGTTCAGCCGCGGCATGAAGTCCCTGCCCAGCCAGTCGGTGAAGGAGTCGGAAACAGGGGCGTTGTCGGCGGGACGGCGGCGGAGGTACTCGGAGGTCAAGCGGATCAGTTCGTTCGAGAAGGCCCGCAGTTGTTCCCCTTGCTGAATGGCGGCGAGATCGCCGGTTTGCGCAGGAGACTCACGGGCGGTGAGATGCCGCACGGCGAAGTACGACAGCGACATGCTCGCCGCGCAACACAGGGCGAGTGCGGCCGTGTATCCGATGGCCCTCAGGAGGGCGTTGAGCGCCCGTCTAGCCTTCGTGTTCCACCTCCCCGGCCCGCCCGCCGGCGGCCGGTCGCGCGTCCACGCGTTCACCGAAGCAGCTTGCGCAAGTGGGACGGACTCCGGGCCCACGCCGCGGCTTGCGCGTACTCTGGATAGGCGCGTTCCCGGCGCCGGAACTCCGCGTCATGGCAGGAGCGGCGGCCGTTCTCCCATTCGCCGATGCCGAGATGGGCGTGCAGCATCTCGTGAAAGACGATGTAGCGTACGAAATACTCGGGAACGAACTCCTGATCCAGCAGCGGATGGATCCGGATGAGGTTGTCGGAGGCCGAGTAGCTGCCGAATCGGATCGAGCGCCGCCGCCGGGCCGCGGGCCGCCGGCCCCACGTGATACGCGCTTGGACGCGGCCCTCGAAGTGGGCCTCGTTCACCTCCTCGTACAGACGCCGCAGATCGAACCAGTGCCCGCGGGTGCGGGCCTGGGCGCCGCGGCCCGGCCGTGTCCGCACGAGGTGGCCGTGCTCGTGGATGAAGCGATCCAGCACGGCCCCCGAGCGCCGGCACTTCGGCCGCTTCAGCCAGGAGGCCAACGCCCCCAGTACTTCGGGACTCGCAGCCAGAAACATGTGATGCAGCCGGAGACGCGCGCCGCCGCCGGCGGGCTCGTGCTTCACGGACAGCACGGTGGAGGCGTTATCCGTCACCACGAGATGAAGACGGAGGCCGCTCCGGCGCTCCAATTCGGTTCTCAGCGCCGCCTCATCCCTCCAACACAGTTCCAGCTGCATTCATCCGTTCCCGCTCTCGTCCGCGATATCCTTGAGCCGATTCAGAGCCTATACGACGCCCCGTCCCCTTTTCAACGGATGGCCTGCGGATGTGAGGGCACGGCACCGTTCTACGTCAGCGGACGGATTGCGAACGCGGCCCAAGTCTGGTAGGATGAGGAGAGGCGACGCTACGGAAGGAATCTGCTTGGGGCTGCGGGTGTTAGTTTCCGGGTAGGGGAAACGCACCGTGTGCGCAACGTGCGTGCTGAGGTGATCATGGCGCGAGAACAATCGGTCAGTCGGCGCTCGGTACTCGTTGTAGACGACATTGCCGAGAACATCACCCTCCTACAGCGCCTGCTCGAGCCGAAGGGATACGACGTGCACGCGGCGCACAGCGGGGAGGCGGCGCTTGAGTATGTCGCGAACACGCCGCCGGACGCCATTCTGCTTGATCTCGTCATGCCCGGCATGGACGGTTTCGAGGTCTGTGAGCGGTTGAAGCGGGACATGGGAACCCGCCATATCCCGGTGATCATCATCACGGGACTCGCCGAGCACGAGGCCAACATCCGCGCCCTTGAAGCGGGCGCAGACGATTTCCTGCTTCGCCCCATCGACCCCGTGCTCTTGGCCGCGCGGATCCGGAGTTCGACGTACTCGAAGGCGCTTCACGATCAGTTGGTGAGCTACCAGCACCGGCTCGAAGACAGCAACGTGGTTCTCGAAGAGCGCGTTCGCGAGCGGACGGCCCAGTTGGAGCGCAGCCAGCGCGTCACCGTGTTCTCGTTGGCCAAACTGGCGGAATCCCGCGATCCCGAGACGGGCCAGCATCT
>JAFGTL010000445.1 GCA_016934125.1 Candidatus Hydrogenedentota bacterium | reverse complement strand
TGCGCGTTCTTCATGGATTAATGCTCCGTCGAGCGGTTCGGGTGTAGCCTTTCCGGATTCGGCTTTTGTCTTGTTGTGGCACAGCCGCCCTCGGCTGTCGGCCTTCTCGCTGTTTCTTTGACAGGCGAGGGCGCCTGTCCCACACCAGAACGGGAATCGGAGCCGCGAGGATCGGCGGTTCCGGGTGTAGCCTTTCCGGATCTGGACCTTGCTGCAATTGTGGCACAGCCGCCCTCGGCTGTGAGTCTTCCCGTCGGGGCCCGGAACAAAGAGCCAGAGCCGAGGGCGCGCCGTAAGGCGTGGCGCGTGGCTGTCCCACAACAGAACCGGACTCCTCCTGTGGCCGGCCTCCTGACCGTGCCACATTCTTCTCTCTCGGTGTGTGAGGAGCGGGTGCGGTCGGGAAAGCGCACCCGAACGGGGGAGCGAGAGAAGGCGACGCGGGATGAGATAGGAGCCATCGCGGCTGATAGCGTGGTGGTGTTCCACATGGAACTGCGGCCGGGATGTGGGCGAGGGCTTGCGGGGGCGGCAGGGTTCAGCGCCCGCTGGCGAGGACTACGGGGTGGTGTGCGGGCCGAGCGGGTGGCTGTCGAGGAGGAAATCGGCGATCAGGTTGGCTTTGATGCGGGCGCCGTCGATGTTCATGTGGACGCCATCCACGTAGCAGTCGGGATCGTCGGGGAAGCGCTGTGCGAGGTCGAACCAGAGGCAGCCGGTGTCGTGGGCGAGGGTTTCCATGCGGCGGGCGGCATCTTCGAGGGCCGACACGCATGCGGGGTTGGAGAGGATGGGGCGATCGCCGGGGCGGGCGGTGTCGGCGCGGGCCCAGGGCGTCGAGAGCAGAACCACCTCGATTCCGTGGTACTTGGCCATGGCGATGACGTTCTCGATGTTGCGTATGAAGAACTGCGGCCCGCATTCGTCGAGCATTCGGGCGAGATCGACCTGCTTGAAGATGCCGTCGGGATAGGTGCCGGTGGCCTGCTGGCGCTCCCATTCGGCGCCGTAGAACGAATCGGTCGCCGCGAGATCGTACATGGTGCGCAACCCGAAGTGGGACTCGGCCAGGCCGGCCTTGATGAGCACGACGCGCAGGAGGGTGGAGTACTCGAGCACGCTCGGCATGATGACGCTGTCGAAGAGGGGGGCGCGGAACCCGGAATTGTCTCCCTTGAACGCCTCGGGCGGCCACACGATGCGCGCGTAGGTATCGTTCAGGCCGTCCATGATGATGAGCATGTCGGGTTCGAGGTCCTGAACCCGGAAGGCGTAGTTGATGAGGGTTTCGTAGCTCGTGTATCCGTCCACCCCGGCGTTGACGACATTCACGTGGGCCAGGCCGCGATCGTGCAGATCCTGTTCGAGGAGATTGGGATAGGACAGGGCCGTGTCGCCCACGATCGTGGTGTAGGTGGTCGAGCCGCCCATGCACACGATGCGGAATTCGCCGTCCGGTTTGGGCAGCACGATCTCGTCGTCTTTGTAGCCGAGCGCGTTATGGGTGAGGGTGTGGCGGCGGAAGTTGGGGGTAGGGATGTAGCCGAGATACCGGTGGGCCTGGAAGCGCATGTAGGGTTGGGTGAACTCCGGGTGCATGCGGAGCTGGCGGGCCGAGGCGTACGTCAAGAACCGTTCGGGGTCGTTGCCGTACCGGAGGACGAGGCGCGCAGCCGCCTCGAGCAGGAGGAACGCCACGACCGTCGAGGCGAGGATCAGCGCCGTGTTCGCCAGGATCTTCCGCCGCTTCGTCACTGTGAACCGAGATCTCCCCTGCGAGTCCGCCCGCGGCCACCCCGTTGGGCCGTGCGCCATTGTAGAGACAGGCACTGACCACTTCAACACGGGAGTGCTGCCCACAATCCGCAGGTAAGGAACGCGGCAGGATGCCGCGTCTACCTTTCCGTGCAACGCAGAAGCGGCATCTTGCCGTTTTCCCTGCGTCTGCCGTCCATCAAGAAGTCGACGGTGTATGGAGCGAAACGGCAAAGCAGCGGAAAGGCCCGCCGCGGCGGGCCAATTGGGACTTCGTCTCCCACGTGGAGAGCGTTACGTGCGGATTGTGGGCTGCGTTAGGCGGGAAGGGGGTGGCGGGGTGACGGGCGGCGTTCAGAAACCAGAACGCCCCGGCCGCGTCATACGAGGGCCGGGGCGTTCCGAAAAGGCGTAGGGGTCAGACGGTGCAGCTGAAGAGCTCGAAGAGGAAGTCGAGAAGTTCGACAAGCAGATTACCAAGCAGCGGAATGTCGAAGACTCCCGCATTCCCGAGGAACCCGTATACGCTGTCCAGAATGTCGCAGAGAAACGTCATTGTTCTCCCTCCTTAAGTTCATGTTTGCCAGTAGCAGCGGACACCAAACCTCCTAACTGGATAATAATACCATCCGGCGCGCAATCCGTTACGCGTGGCTTGGTTGGGCCGACTTGGGGACCTCCACGGCCACAAGGGATGGTATCCGGAGCTGATCCCACGCAACATGGTGCGGATTTACGGCCACGCCCTGGACTCCGGGGGCATCGCTAACCTGAAGATGTCGAAGGAGTTGCGGCGGAGCGCTGGGAAGGCCGGGGCGAAGGGGTGTCGGGCCGTGCTCTTCGGGGCGAGGCTACTGCTTTTCGTCCTGCTTGACGCGGTTCCAGGCGTCGACGGCGTCCTGTGGCGTCTCGGCCCTGGCGCCGCCGAACACGTGTGCGTGGCGGCGGATCATCTTCTGATGGGCGCGGTCGAGGGCCTCGCGTAGGGAGAACCGGCCCTCTTGTTCTGCGGCCACGGCCGTGGCGAGCAACACGAACAGGACATCGCCGAATTCCTCCTGGATGTGGCTGTTGTCTCCCGAAGCTACGGCCTCGACCAGTTCGTCTGCCTCCTCGCGGGCGTAGGAGGCGAAATCCGCCATCGACTGCTCGCGATCCCACGGGCAGCCGTCGGGCCCGCGGAGGTAGCGCGCGAGGCCTGTAAGTGCTTCGAACCAATCGGTTTCGGTGCTGGGCGTCTTGTTCCAGTGGGGGTAGGTCACGGGGAATCCTCTCTCAACCACGCTCAAGGTGGTGGGCCGTCGTGCCGATAGAACTGATAGGTACTGTGAGGGATAGAGCATGACGGTTCAGTGCTGCAAATGCAAGAGGGTGCGCGCCAACGGGAAATGGCGCCATGTGACGGGCGGGCTCGATGAGCCCGTAAGTCACACGTATTGCCCACGTTGCGAAGAGCGGCTCCGGGTCGAGATGTTCTCATCCCTGGCCAGCCAATGCCCGCTCGTGGGTGCGCTGAAACTCGACGAACTCCTCATCAGAACCGCCTCCAGCTAGGGGTGGTTCTGTGCCCATACCAGACACCGTGTGCGCCGGCCCGTTTACCCGAGACGGGCCGGTTGCCACGTTCAGGGGCCACCGCTCTCAGCGCCACCGCTGCTAGCGCCACCATCTCAGGCTCAGGGGATCTCTCGTGGCGGACGAGAAATCGAGGGAGAACCGGAACTCGCCCGGCATCTTGGATACCTTGACGAGCACGGTGTTGCGCCCTTGTTTGAGGAAGCCGTCCACGACGAACTGCTCGAGAACGCGGTGGGGGCGATGGCGGGCGTCTTCGAAGACCAGCCGGCCGTTGATCCACACCTTCGTGGCGTCCTGCACCCCGAGGTTGATCCGGACGGACTGGCGACGTTCCGACACGCATTCGGCGTAGGCGTATCCGGTGCCGCAGTCGAACCGGGGGTAGTACTCGTAGACGGGAGTAAAGGCCTGCTGGAGGTCGATGACGTGATCGCTGTCGGCCAGGGAGTACCAGCGGCGCCAGGAGATGGGGCGGTACCACCCCGGGTACGTCGCACTGAAATCGCAGCGTTCCTCGGGCGGATAGGCCGTATTGTGGCCCTGATCGCCCCAGTTCGGGAACATGCCGATGCACATCCACATCCGTGTGCGATCGGTCTGTTCACGGCGGATCCAGTGTGCGGCCTGTTGTGACACGGGCGGGGCGTCGCGGGACGGCACCGAGCGCTTGGCGAAGTGGGTGAGTAGATTCACGAACAGGCGATCGGCGACGGGGTCTTCGCCGAGGTGTTCGAGCACGCGCAGGTGGGTGAACACGATGCGGCCGCTTCCGAGCCGGCGCACGAGGATGTCGCTCCCCCACCAGGAGGTTTCGCCGATCAGGTAGTTGCCCGTGGCGATGGGGGCGGTGTCAAAGGCGCCGCAGATGTCCTCGTCGCTGGATTCCAGGAACGTCTTGGGCGGCACGGTGTTGCGGTAAGGCTGGCGCATGAGGCCGCGTGCGGGCAGGCCCTCGAACACCGGATGCAGTTTGGCGTAGTGGTAGACGCCGAGGAAGGCGCCGACGGCGTCCTTGCTGGTGGCGCGCATGGCGGGGTCGATCTGATCGGCCAGATCGTTCCAGTCATCGGGCGGGCCGAACACGAGGGCTACGGCGCCGCCGAGCACCTGCGAGATGACGTGGGTGAGTGCGGCCTCCGGATAGGCGCGGATGGTGTTGGCCAGCGGGGGGACGATGTGGATCGGCGCGTTTTCGGCGCCGGCCTTGGCGAGGGCGCGGCAGCGGGCCGTCCATTCCTTATCCGGATCGACGATGTTGAACTCGACGTCGCAGGGCTCCGTCGGCGCGAACACCTGTAGTTCTGCGGCGTTCTCCGCGAGCACCTTCATGCCGTCCATGAGGCGGACGACGAACTTGTGCGGGCCAGTCGAGCCGGACGCGCTGATGGTGCCCGACCACAGTTCGCGGCCGGTTCGCGGGAGTTTGACGTTCCGCTTCTTCTTCCAGAGCACCTGGTTCGTGGGGCCGACTACCTGGAGCGACAAATCGGCCCGGTTCTGAAGCCGGTTGTCGTTCACGATCGTTACCGTTACCGCCACTTCCTGACGCGGCCGGAGGGTGGTTCGCGCGACGTGAACCACGGTGCGCAGCGGGCTTTGAGCCTTCTTGAGCGTCTCGAACGCCGGTTTCGGGCGACGCCACCGATCGAGCACGCCGGCGCAGAACTCATGGCCCGCGTCGCAGAGCTGGGTGTAGCAGTATCCGGCCAGCTTGGCGTTCAGCCGGAGTGCATCGATCTGGTAGCGGGCAGCGTCGCATTGGAGCTCGCGGGCCGCCGCGGTGAATCCGGAGAAATCGCCGAACAGTCGATCCAGGCCGCGTTCCGAGAAGCCCTGCAGCGCGGCATCGAGCATAGTGCGCAGAAACCGGGCGTCCTTGAGATCGGGGCCGTCGTCGCCGTACTGGGCGAGCACGTCGGCCAAGTCCTCCATGCCGCCGAAGCCGAACTCGGACAGGAAGAAGAGGCGTTCCGGATCGCCGCTGTGGCGGAGATACAGCTCGATCTCGCTGTCCACGGGCGCGCGCTGATAGATGTGGAGGTCGTCGTATACCTCGAATTCATCGTGATAGGGGCGCATCATGCGCGCCGGTTCGCGCGTGGCATTGACGCCGCCCGAATCGTCAATGATGAGCCGGCTGGGATCGAGGGAGCGGGCCAACGCGCACAACTCGTTTTTGATGGTCTGGGCCCCGCCGTGGATTTCGTAGCCGGCGTTGCCCGACTCGTTCAGCATGCCCCAGATCACCACGGAAGGATGATTCCGATCCCGGAGGATCATCTCGCGCACCTCGCGCGTGCAGCGCTCGGCCATGTGCTCGGACTTCTTGATCCAACCGATGGGCGGTTCCTCATAGATGAGCAGGCCGATCTCGTCGGCGAGATCGAGGGTGATCCGTGGCGCCGTCTTGATGTGGAGCCGGATGAGATTGAATCCGGCCTCTTTGGCGAGTTCGAGTTCGCGCCGTGCCATGGCCTCGGACTCGGGGGCGGCCAGCGTCCGGGGGTAGTCGGGCTGGAGGAGGGCACCTTTGAGGAAGATGGGGCGGTTGTTGAGGTAGAAGCGGTTTTCTTTCACCGCGAACTCGCGCATGCCGAACCGCACCGAAGTGGAGTCGGCCACCGCGCCGTCCTGCAGGAGTTCGCAGCGGAGCGTGTACAAGACCGGCGCCTCGGGCGACCACGTCTCGAACTCCGGGAACTCGAGCACGAGTTCGCCGGGCTCGCCCTCGAGCTGATAGGGCGTGTTCTCGATGCCGATGCGCACCTGGCCCGGCTCGGAGGTCGCTACGGACACGGTGATGCGTTTGCGCCGGACATCGGGCTGGATGAAGACATCCTCGATGTGGGCCTGGGGGCGTCCGACAATGCGCACGTCGCCCCAGATGCCTGCAAAGGAGAAGTAGCCGTGTTCCTTGGCGGTGGGGATCTCGTGGGGCTTGTACGGCCCGAACCCGTCGGGCCCGTGGGGATCGACGACACGGACGGCGAGCCGGTTGGTATCGCCGGGCAGCGCGGCGTCGGAGGCGTCGAGGGCGAACGGGGTATAGCCGCCCTCGTGCCCGCCGAGCGGTGTACCGTTCAGCCAGACCTCGGCGGCGTAGTCCACGGCTTCGAATTCGAGTGCGATGGCGCGCCCCTGCCAGTCCGGGGGCAGGTCGAATTCGCGGAGATACCAGCCGACGCCGTCGTAGTCGGGCACCCACCGATCCCAGACGCTGGGCACGAGGACGCCCATCGCGTCGGGGAGATTGCGCGCGGCGAACCACTCCCGCTCCTTGCCGACGTCGTCGGGATCGAGGATCAGGCGCCATGGCCCGTTCAGGGACTGTTCAACTCGTGTTGCCATCAGGGGTCTTCCCGCATGGTATCTGCGGCACGATGGTACTCTCCGGGCAAGGGCGATTCAAGCGGCCCAAGGGGGCCACAATCCGCACGTAAGGAACGCGGCAGGATGCCGCGTCTACGTTTCCGTGGAACGCAGAAGCGGCATCTTACCGGTTTCCCTGCGTCTGCCGTCCATCAAGAAGCCCACGATGTATGGAGCGAAACGGCAGAGCAGCGGAAAGGCCCGCCGCGGCGGGCCAATTGGGACTTCGTCTCCCACGTCGAGAGCGTTACGTGCGGATTGTGGGGGGGCGCGGCTCAGTACGTGAGCGCGGCCACCACCAGGATGGCAAGGCCGACGAGTACCTTGGCGAACAGGCCCAGCACCTTGCCCAAGGCGGCCCCGAGCCCTGTCCACAGGGCCTGGCGGACTTCTTTCTCCATCTGGATGTATTCATACAGCGCCGCGGCCGCAAACGCCCCGAGGCACGCGCCCGCCAGTGTGCCGATGATGGGGAACAGGGGCGTGCCTGCGATGGCGCCCAGGATGCAGCCCACAATTGCCGCCACGGCCGTCCCCTTGCCGCCGCCGAACCTGGACGCGCCGTAACCGGCCGCTGCGCTCTCGAGCACCTCGCCGAGCACGGCCAGGCCCGCCATGATCAGGAGGCCGGTGATACTGAAATGCTCGAATCCGGTGACGGCCCACGCGATGGCTGTAGCGCCCACGATGATCCAGTTTCCGAACAGGCCAAGGACATCGAGGACGAGCCCGGCAAGCACGGCCAGGGCGAAGGCGCTCCAGCCCAGGATGATGAGAACCGTGTGCATCGAGAACGCTCCCAGATTGCCCGGGGACGTTCTACCAGAATGTGTCTGGGCACGTCCAATGTGATATGATCCATGCCCCACTGGCCGGTAAGAAAGGAATCCCACGTTGAAATCTACATTGGAGTGTCTGGCGTGCGTAGCGGCCCAGGCGGTGCGCGTGGCACGGGCCGCGACGGACGATCCCGAGGTGCAGCGCCGGATCCTCGATGAGACGGTCAAGCGCATGCCGGGCTTGGACTTAGAAGAGTCGCCCGCGGTGAATTCGGCGTGTGCCTACGAGTTGGCGGCGGCGTTGTCCGGGAACGCGGATCCCTACGGAGCGGCCCGGCGCGAGCAGAATGAGTTGACGCTGGCCCTCGAACCGGAACTGCGGGAACGGGTGCGCGAGAGCGCCGATCCCCTGTCTACGGCACTCCACATCGCCGCTGCCGGGAACATCATCGATCTCGGCATCGCGAATCACGGCGAGATCGATGTGCGTTCGGCCATCGATCAGGCGCTGCGCGAGCAGTTCGCCGTGGAACACTTGGCGGAGTTTCGCGAGTCCCTGGCCCGGGCGGACGACGTGCTGTTTCTTCTGGACAACGCAGGCGAGATTGTGTTCGACAAGATCCTGATCGAGGAGTTGGGCAAGTTCGCCCCTGTCACGGCCGTGGTGAAGGGGGCGCCCATCATCAACGACGTGGTGATGGCGGATGCGGAGCAGGTGGGGCTGACGGAGGTCTGCGACGTCATCGATAACGGCGGCCCCTTCATCGGGTGCCCGATCTCGCTCGTGCCGGAGTCCTTCCTGGAGCGCATGCGCGCGGCCGACATGATCGTCGCGAAAGGACAGGGGAACTACGAGACGGTGGACGACTTCCCGGGGGACGTGTTTCTCATCCTGCGGGCCAAATGCGAGATCATCGCCCGCCACATGGGGGGCGAGTACGGCCAGATCGGCCTCATCTCGACGCGCGCCCGGCGGGCAGCCGCCGGCAACGGCCCCGCTGCGTAGGCGCGCCGGCCCTACGCGTATCCGGCTTCCCTCAAGGCGGCCCGCACCGTGACGGCCGCGTTTCGTATCTCGTCGAGCATGGCCTCGTTTGAAGGAACCTTGTACTCGAAATGCGTCGAGATCGGGCCGGCGAAGCCCACCTGCCTGAAGAGCTTGAGGAACTCGACGAGTTGGACGCGCCCCGAACCCAGGGGCACCCACATGGGCCGGTCGGTCGTGTCCCAGACGAAGTCTTTAGCTGCCAGCATCTTGACGTGCGGCGCCATGAGCCGCGCGTTGATGCGCCAGCCGCCGTATCCCCCCTCAACCGTTGCGTGGCCGACGTCGAAGTTTGAGCCGAAACTGGGCCGGCCGATGGCGGTGACGGCGCGGTGGAGATCCCACAGCGGTGCGCCCATGTATCTTGGGCCCGAGTGGTTGTGATAGCCGGCCACCATGTCGTGTCGTGCAGCCACTTCGGCCAGCGAGCGCAGTTCCTCGGTGAATCCGTCAAGCTCTGTGAGCACGTCGCCGTCGTCCGAGTAGCGGTGCGGCCCGACGCGGAAGTAACGGATGCCCAGCTTCGATGCGGCGCTCAGGATGGGCTCGGCATCGGGATCGTCGCCCCGGCACAAGTTCGTCGTGATCATGCAGACGTCGAGCCCTTCGGCCCGGATCGCCTCGACGGCCCGCGGCAGATCCGTCGCCGCGTGTTCGGGAAGCACGTGTCCGCCCTTGCGCACCGTCAGATCGACGCCGTCCAGGCCCAGTTCCCTGCAGGTTCGTCCCAGTTCTCGGAAGTCGTCGATGAACTGCAAGTGCTTCGAGAACACACAGACAGGGGGCGTGCTCCCGGCCGCTTGGGCGCGTGCTGTACGGGTAGCCACTCCGGCCGTGATGCCGGCGGCTGCGGCCGCCAGGAAAGCGCGGCGAGACGGACGATTGCTCATGCTCGGTTCCCTCATTTCGCACGGGCCGCGTCCGGCCCGGCAGCCTCGGCTGCTATTCCCCGGAGCCGTTGCTCGCGGATGCCTTCTTCTTAGCGGCCGGCTTCCGTTTTGCCGCGGGCTTCTTCTTGGCGGCAGGCTTCTTCTTGGCCGCGGGAGCCTTCTTGGCGGCGGGCTTCTTCTTGGCGGCAGGCTTCTTCTTGGCCGCCGGCTTCTTCTTGGTTGCCGGTCTTCCCTTCGCGGCGGGTTCCGGCGCCGGCGCCGTGGCCGGCGCAGCGCCCTTGGCGGTCGCGACAGGGATGGCGACGGGCTCGGCCGAATCGGGATCGTATGTGGCGGTGATAGGATGGGCCTTGAGCCAGTCGATGACAACCGGCCATACCTCCTCGTCGCCGTAGGCCGGAAGCGCGAGGTCGAGGTGGCCATATTGGTTGCGGCAGCCGTGGTCGGTGCCGAGGAAGGCGATGCGTTTGTCACGGCCGGGCAGATGGTCGAAGAAGGCCTGGGCGCGATCCAGGGGAATCAGCGGATCGGCCTCCGCGAACAGGGCCAGGAGCGGCGTGCCCATTCGGTTAAGGGCCGCCGCCATGTCCACTTGATCGTTCCGCATGCGCCAGACGCCGTTGGTGGCCCAGAAATCGACCTCCTGCGTCACCAGGGGGGGCGGGATCTCGATGGCATTGAAGAGGGCGCCCCCGTCCACGGCGGGATGGAGGTTATCCCAGTTGACGGGAACGGGGGAGGCCTTCGGCCGGATCGACTTGAGCCAGGGCGCGATCCCGCGAACCACGCCCGAGCACAACCACGGGGCATACCGCGCCAGGCCCAACAGGCCGGGTGTGCCGGCGTATTCAACGCCCTCGAAGCCCGGAGGGGCGCCAAGCGTCGCGCCGGACGCGACGCGGCCGCCTTCGAAGGTGAGATCGTAGGCGTACAGCAGCATCCCGCCGAGGGAGTGGCCGATCCAGTGCACTTGGCCATATCCGGTGGACTCACAGATGTACTTGAGCACGGCCGGCACGTCACGGAGCAGGTAGTCGTCGACGGTGATCTGTCTGGTGGTGCCGCCCAAGGGCGCAATGGCGCTGCGGCATCCGCGCAGATCGGCGAGCCAGCAGTCGTATCCGGCATCGAGCAGGGCATCGACGAGGGACTTGCCGTGGGGCAGTTCGAAGTTCAGGTGGTTGAACACGAGGCTGTGGCACAGGAAGACGGGTTCGCCACGGCCCGACGGCGGGCGCCGCCGGTGCACGAGAAGCCGCCAGCCGTCCCGGGCGGTGATGGTGTGAACCTCGTCGGCGTACACCGGCTCCGGATACTGGGCCATGAGCCACACATGGTATCCGACGCCCAGGACGACGAGGATGGCCAGCAAAGCCATGAGCACGAACAGTACACTCATTGGGATGTCCCCCTCTTGCGCGCCCCGCCAGGCGCGGCCAAGTGTTTCTTGATCTGTTTCGCCAGTGTATCATCAAATCCGGGGATCGCGGCAATGGCCTCGACGGATGCGTTGCGGATCCGCGCCACGGAACCGAGTTCAGCGAGCAGGATCCGGGCTCGCTTCTCGCCGATCCCCGGGATGGCGAGCAGGGGTGAGCGCAACGTGGCTTGGCTCCGCCGTTTCCGGTGGTAGGTGATGGCGAACCGGTGGGCCTCATCGCGTATGCGGGCCAGGAGCAGCACGACGGGCGAGTGCTGAGGGAGAATCACCGGATTCGCGCGTCCCGGGATGAAGAACCGCTCGGGAGAACGCCCCTCGTCGCCGGTCCGGGACTTGGCGATGCCGGCCGCGTCCAAGTCCTCGATTCCCAAGTCCTTAAGCAGGGCGGTGGCCACGTTGAGCTGGCCTTTGCCGCCGTCGATGAGGAGCAGGTCGGGCAAGTCGTCTTCCTGGATGGCGCGCTGGAGCCGCCGGAGGAGCACCTCGCGCAACATGGCGAAGTCGTCCTGGCCTTCGACGCGTTTGATGGCGAACCGCCGGTAGCGCGATTTGGCCGGTAGCCCGTGTTCGAAGGCCACCATCGAGCCGACGGGCTTGTCGCCCTGGATTGACGAGATGTCGTAGCACTCGATCCGGGCCGGAGCCCGGCTCAGCTTGAGGGCTTCGCGGACACGCTCGAGGAGATCCGCATTGGCCTTCTCGGCGAGGCGCTTCTCGTCGAAACTGCTCTTCGCGTTTCGCTCGGCGAGTTGCGTCAGGGCGCGTTTCTCGCCGCGCTGCGGCCAGTGCACGCTCACTTTGCGTCCCCGCTGTTCGGAGAGGATCTCGGCGAGCGTCTCGCCTTCATCGAGGGGGACGGGCGTCAGAATCTCGGTGGGCACGTAGGGGGCCTCGGAGTAGTACTGGAGGAGGAACGATCCGAACACCTCGGACAGGGGCATATCGCGGTGGCTGATCGAGAAGGATCGGCCGCCGATCATCTTGCCACCCCGGTAGAAGAGCACCTGGATTTCGCTGAACCGGCCGTGTGTGTAGACGCCGAAGACATCGCGCTCGTCGGCGCTGCCGGCGGCCACCGCGCGCTGGCGTTCGAAGGTCTCGCGCAGGGCGAACAGCCGATCGCGCAACTCGGCAGCCTTCTCGAATTCGAGGGCGGCGGCGTGCCGCTCGATGCGTGCCAGGAGCAGCTTCTCGACGTCGGCGCTCCGCCCTTCGAGCACGAGCAGCACCTGATTCACAATCTCGTGGTAGGCATCGCGTTCCACGTAGCCGACGCAGGGCGCACAGCACTGCTTCATCTGGTGGTAGAGGCATGGCCGGGCGCGGTTTCGGAGTACGTTGTCCGAGCAGGTGCGCAACGGGAAGATGCGCTGGAGTTCGCGGAGCGTCTCGCGGACGGCCGCCGCGCTCGAATAGGGGCCGAAATAGCGCGCGCCGTCGCGCCGGCACGTCCGTGTGACGGTGATGCGGGGGAACTCGTGCTGCACGTTGACGCGGAGGCTGACGTACGTCTTGTCATCGCGTAACCGCACGTTGTAGCGCGGCTTATGGCGTTTGATGAGGCTGTTTTCGAGGAGCAGTGCTTCCTTCTCGTTCGTGGTAACCAGGAAATCGATGTGGGCCACCCGCCGCATGAGGAACTGCACCATCTGGCGGGTGTCGCTCTCGTTGATGTAGGCGCGGACGCGCGCGCGGAGGTTCTTTGCCTTGCCGACGTACACCACGCGGTCGTGCCTGTCGTGCATGAGGTAACATCCGGGCTCGGCGGGCACGCGATCCAGATCGAACGAGGCGAGGAACTCGTCGGGACTCCGGCGCGCGGCCGGCGCCCCGCCCAAGTCAATCCGCTCCAGCGATGCGATCTCCGATGGCATTTCCATGGCGAAGAACCAGGATAGCACACGTTCCGCGCCGATACGAGGGAGCAACGCCGTTTCGCCTACGCCTGACGGGGGCCTCCGGGCACCTCGTGT
>JAFGTL010000444.1 GCA_016934125.1 Candidatus Hydrogenedentota bacterium | reverse complement strand
GTGGGCCGACGCCGTCCACGCCCGGCTCACGGAGTGGAACTTCAACACCCAGGGCGCGTGGTCGACCGGCGAGCTCAACGATCGTATGCCCCGCACCCAGCTCCTCTCGTTGACGCAAGGATACTGGGGCGGATTCATCAAAGAGGGCAAAATCCCCGACTTCTTCGCCCAGGAGTTCAGGGACTACGTGAGTGAGCGCGCCAAGGGCATCGAGCAACATGCCGCCGATCCCCTCGTCATCGGCTATCTCATCGACAATGAGCTTCCCTGGGCGCCCGATTACCGCAGCACGCCCGAGCTGTTCGACGGCTACCTGGCCATGCCCGCCGAATCCCCCGGTAAACGCAAGTTCATCGAGGTTCTGAAAGAGCGGCATCAACCCGTCGAGTCGTTCAACCGCGTATGGAAGCCCAGCCTGGCCCAGTGGGACGATCTCGCCGGGATGACGGCACTCTCCGCCCGCAACAAGCGCTACGCCCGTGCCGACCGCGAGGCCTTCACGCTCGTCGCGGCCCGCGAGTACTTCCGCGTCACCACCGAAGCCATCCACCAGAAAGACCCTGGCGCGCTCGTGCTCGGATGCCGCTTCATTCCCCAGGCGGTTCCCAGGATCGTCGTGCAGGCCTGCGGCGAGTACTGCGACGTCGTGTCCGTCAACTTCTACGAGACCGCATTTCTCGGCAAGGTGTACTTCTGGTGGCAGAAGGCCAGCATTCCCCGCATGCCCCAGGATGGCGGCCTCGCGGCCTATCACGACGTCAGCGGCAAGCCCCTGATGGTGACGGAGTTCAGCTTCCGCGCCAAAGACAGCGGCATGCCCAACACCTATCCGCCCGGATACGCGGTGCAGCCCGTCGTCAAGACCCAGAAAGACCGCGCCGCCAAGTTCGAGCACTACGTCACGACGTGGATGTCGCAGCCGTACTTCCTGGGCGCACACTGGTTCGAGCACGCCGACGAGCCCAAGGAAGGACGCTTCGACGGCGAAGACGGGAACTACGGTCTCGTCAACATCCAGGATGAGCCCTATCAGGAGTTTGTCGAGGCGGTGGCGGAGGTGATCCCCCGCGCCTGGCAGGCCCACGCCGCGTCGTAACGTCTGGGACGCGCATCCCGGGCCGCGTCTGGCCATCTCCGGAAGTCGCCGACTGCCGCGGCCCGCGAGGGAGTCTCACGTGGGCTGAACGACGCCGTCCCGGCAGGAGGTGTGCCCTCTGTGCATTGCCTGACACGTAAGGTGTATAATCGGAGCCGTCAATACCGTGACACATCGCGGCAGGCGGCGATTGCCGAACAGCCTGGCAGTCGTGATGTCGCTGCGAAGGCGGACATCGGGCGGAGCCCGGCATAATGCGAATAAGGCGGAAAATGTTGCTTGGCTTCGGGGTTGCCTTCGCCCTGCTCGGGATTGTGTTGGTCTGGGCGATTGCCAACCTTGTCTCGCTGGGACGCGCCAGCGATGCGATCTTGCGTGAGAACTACCGCAGTATCCAGGCCGCAGAGAAGATGCTGCAAGCCATTGGGAGACAGGATGAAGCGACACGAGAGGGAATCCTCGGACTCGACGTCCACTCGATGACGCGGTTCCGGGAAGAGGAGGGCCGTTTCTTCCAGTCGTTGGCGGAGGCCAAGGACAACATCACGATTGAGGACGAGACCGGGGTTCTTGTCCGTCTTGAAGAAGAATACCTGGGCTTCCTCGAACAGGTTGGCCTGCTGGTGGCAAAGGAGTCGGCGGGCCAGTCGGACGTGATTCGCGCGTATCAGGAGACTGTCCGGCCGTCGGTCGAGCGCGTCTCACAGGCGTGCCAGGACCTGAGAACCCTGAACGAGGAATTCATGGTAAGCGCAAGTACGAGCGCGGGCCGCCTTGCGACCAGAGCGATATGGTCAACTCTCGCTGTCGGCCTCGTCGCTTTGGTTCTCGGAGTCGGCTTCAGCATGGGATTCTCCCGCCGTGTCGTGCGTCCGATAGGGGAGTTGACGCAGGCGACCACCCGTCTGACCGAGGGGCACTACGAGGTCCGTGTGCCCTCGTGGGGCGGCGACGAGATTGGCCTGCTTGCCCAAGGCTTCAATGTGATGGCGGAGAAACTGGGCGCGTTCCACAACATGAATCTCAAGCGACTGCTGGCCGAGCAGCGGAAGACCGAGGCCGTCCTGAGGAGTATTTCGGATGGCACGATCGTGCTGGATGCGGAGTATCGGATCGCCAGCATGAACCCGGCGGCAGCGGCGCTCTTCCGGGTCGACATGAGTGACGCACTGAACAGACACGTCCTGGAGATCGTCCGGGATCGCAGGCTCTTCGACTGTGTCAAGGAGCAGTCCGAATGGACTGATTCGCCCAAGGTACAGGACGAAGAGCGCGTGTTTGCGGTTGAGAGGGAAGACGAGGTCCGCTATTACCTGTACGATGCCCGGCCGGTCAAGGCCGATGACGGTTCGGCTGTGGGCATCGTTCTCGTGTTTCGTGATATCACGCGGTTTCAGGAGCTGGATCGCATGAAGAGCGATTTCGTCATGGCGGCATCGCATGAGTTGCGTACGCCGATGACGGGAATCGAGATGAGTCTGGGCCTGCTGGACGAGAAGCTCCGGCACACGATACCCCCCGACCAGCGACAGCTCCTCGAGGCCGCTCAGGAGGACGTGGCGCGCCTGAAGGCCCTCATCAGCGACCTCCTCGATCTGTCCCGGCTTGAGAGTGGCCGAATCGAATTGCAGTTCGTGCGGGTCGTCCTGAGACCGCTGTTCGAGCGCGTGATCGAGATTTTCTCGGGGCAGGTGCGAGAGCGGAGCATCGAACTCACGTGTGAGGTCCCCGAGCAGGTGCCTCCCGTGCGCGCCGACCCCAACAAGATTGCGTGGGTTCTGAGCAACCTCGTCTCCAACGCGCTGCGATACGTTCGCGACGGTGGCCGCGTCGGTGTGTCCGCCGAGTTGGCCGGGGCCTGGATCCACGTTCACGTCGCCGACAACGGCAAAGGGATCCCCGAGGAGTACCACGCCCGCGTCTTCGACAAGTTCTTTCAGGTCCAGGGAGGCCCGGGGACGGGAGGTACCGGACTCGGCTTGGCTATCAGCAAGGAGATCGTGCGTGCTCACCGCGGCGCCATCTGGGTCGACTCGACCCCGGGGGAGGGCAGCACGTTCACGTTCACACTACCGGCATGGAATTCTGAATCCGGAGAGGAAGCATGACTACGAAGTCTGTACTCGTCGTCGATGACGAGAAGAACATCCGCCTCACGCTTGCACAGGCCCTGGAACCAATGGATCTCAGGGTTGAGACGGCCGTCAACGGGGAAGAGGCCCTTCAGAAGGTCAGGCAACAGGAGTTCCACCTGATGTTGCTGGATCTCAAGATGCCAGGCGTGGACGGCATGGAGGTCCTGCGGGCGCTGTGCCAACTCCGCCCCGAGATACGCATCATCATCATCACTGCGTACGGCACCGTAGAGAATGCGGTTGAGGCGATGAAGCTCGGGGCGGTCGACTTCGTGCAGAAACCATTCTCCCCGAAAGAGATCCGTGACCTCGTCAGCCGGGTGCTGTCGAGAGAGAGGTTGGAACTCTCCGGCATCCAGGGGTATGGCGGACACATCGAATGGGCGAAACGCTGCATCCAGGAGCGGCGCTTTCCGTCCGCCGAGGAGCACGTTCGTAAGGCCATCGGGCTCGATTCATCTCGTGCGGAGGCCTTCAATCTGCTCGGGGCCCTCCTCGAACTCCGCGGAGACGAGTCCAACGCGAGAAAGAACTACCGGGTGGCCTATACCCTCGACTCTACGTACAGACCGGCAAGCGCGAATCTCGAGCGGCTCTCGACACTGCCTCGTTCGGTGGGGCGGATCGCGCTCGACACGCGCGACAAGCTGTGAGGGACGCCTCGTGCGGGCTACTTCCCAGTACATTGTTGTGGTCGGCTGCGGAAGGCTTGGTGCCTACCTCGCCAACCAACTCAGCCAGCGCGGGCACAGTGTCGTGGTCATTGATGTCGATCGAAGGTCCTTCCGGCACCTCTCGGCGGCCTTCAGCGGATTCAAGATCGAGGCCGACGGAACCGAAGTGGCCGCCCTCAGACAAGCCAAGGCGGAGAAGGCCGATCTTCTGCTCGCCACTACCCGGCGCGATAATGTCAACCTCATGGTGGCTCAGGTCGCCAAGCAGGCCCTGGGGGTTCCTCGAGTCATTGCCCGCGTTTTCGATCCCGAACGCGAAGAGTCGTATCGTGGCCTCGGCGTCGAGACTGTTTGCTCAACGGTGGTTGCTGGCGACACGTTTCTTGGGCGTCTGGGTGGTGAGGAACAGCCATGAAGGCCCTGATATGCGGGAGCGGAAAGTCCCTGTATTTCCTCGGCCGTGCATTCCTGTCCAAGGGCTATTCCGTCACCCTTGTCACCCCCTATGAGGATGAGGCCGCCCATATTGCACGCCATCTCAACGCAACCGTTGTGGTTGGAGATGGCAGTGAGCCGGCCATGATCGACGAAGCCGGCGCCATTGAGGCCGATGTAGTGGTCGCTGCCACTCCTCATGACCATGACAACCTGGCCATCTGCCAGGTGGCGGCGACACGCTTCGACGTTCCTCAAGTCCTGGCCTTGGTCAGTGATCCCGACAACGAGGACGTGTTTGCGGATCTCGGCATCCCGGCCGTCTCCGCCACCCGCATCATGGTGGACATGGTCGAACGTCGTACTGCATCGCGCGAGATCAGCGGCCTCCTCCCCTTGGGCGAGGGCAGATTGACGCTGGCGGAAGTGCTCATCGGCGCCGATGCTCCCGTCGTGGGCAAGCGCGTGATGGAACTCGAGTTGCCTCCGGACGCACTGCTTGTCAGCGTGCTGCGCGGCCGCGAGGCCATCATCCCACACGGACAGACTCAACTCCGATGCGAGGACAAGTTGATCGTCATCACCTCGCCCGAAAGTCACGGCCAAACGTTGCGTATCCTCACTGGCGGCGGACGGTAGAACGAGCGGAGACGAATGCGGAAGGCGGCCCTTCTTAGAAGTCGGTACACATACATCCTGTCGTGTGTGTGCCGGCTGTTCTGTCTGTTCGGGGGGATTACGCTCATCCCCCTCGTGTGTGCTTTCATCTGGCCCGAGGAACGGGGCACCGCCTGCGCCTTCGGCCTTCCGGGAGGCCTGCTGCTGGCTGCGGGGGCCTCCGGTTGGTTCCGGCTCAGACACAACTCGCACCATGAGTTGACTCTGCCCGACGGGGGTATCATCGTCCTCCTGGCCTGGGTGGGAACCAGCCTCGCCGCGGCCGTGCCCTTCATGTTCGCCCCGACAGCGCTTTCCTTCTCCCACGCCGTCTTCGAGTCGGTGAGCGGCCTGACCACGACGGGCCTAACTCTGGTCGACGTCACTCACGCCAGCCACGCCATCCTGCTGTGGCGTAGCATTCTGCAACTGGTCGGCGGCGCGGGCTTGGCCATCATGATGGTTGCCGCCTTGATCGGCCCTTCCGGCCCGGCCGTGTCAGCAGCGGAAGGCCGGGCCGAGCAACTCGTCCCTCATGTCCGTCGATCCGCACGGCTCGTGCTGGCTCTCTACACGGGGTACGTGGTGTTGGGTATCACGGGTTACTCGTTGGCAGGGCTCACCCCGTTCGACGCCGTCGCTCACACGTTCACGGCCGTGGCCACGGGCGGCTTCGCCACCCATGTCGAGAGCATCGGATACTGGGATTCCTCGGCTGTCGAGGGCGTCACCATCGCCCTGATGATCCTCGGTAACCTCAACTTCGTCACCGCTTGGCTTCTGGTGAGTGGGAATCCAGGGGCCTTCTGCCGAAACAGCGAAGTCCGCCTTCTTGTCGCCTTGATACTGGGCGCCTCGGCCGGGCTGTTCCTGCTCACTACCAACGGCGCCTATCCCGGTTTCGCAACGGCGTGCCGAACGGCCGTGTTCGAGAGCATCAGTGCCCTGACGGGCACAGGTTTCACAACTGTCGACTACGCGGGATGGAATCCTCCCGGATTCCTCGTCCTGACTGTGCTCATGCTTGTCGGCGGGGGCGCCTGTTCCACCTCCGGGGCCCTCAAACAAGTCCGAGTGTGCGTGCTGGTGAAGTCCGTCTATTGGGAGATCCGGCGCGCCCTACTGCCCCAGAGGGCCGTGCAGCCCAGGACTCTGTGGGAAGGTCACGGCAGGAGCGAGATCACCGATGCCCGGTTCTACGCGATCACAGCGTACTCGTCTCTCTATATCGGCTTCTGGATCGCCGGTGCTCTCCTGCTCACGGCCCATGGATACGGCATCGGGGAATCGCTGTTCGAGTACGCGTCCGCCCTCGGAACCGTCGGCTTGTCCACCGGGATCACATGCCCGGACGCACCCCTCGCCGTCATCTGGGCCGAGACCGTAGCCATGTTTCTGGGGCGCCTCGAGTTCTTCGTCGTCTTCGTGAGTGTCGTCAAGCTCGCTCGCGACCTCGTGCGAATGCTCCGGCATACCCCTGAGTGAGCGCGATTGCCCTGCCTCCTCTGTAGTCTCCTCGGTTCAGTCACTTGCGTGAAGCGACGGACGTCCGCCAGCGACATAACATCCCGAATTGGTGTGAGTTACAGCCATTTGGCGGCTTTGGCGGGATGATTCGTGAGGTTGACATAGGTTGAACCGGCCATTAAAATATCTGTTTCAAATGGTCTTTTGGAATGGTGCGCACGGCAGGAGGGACAATGAACGACACGCGGCAGCGGCTCCTCGACAGCGCGTGCATTGTCTTCTCCGAGAAAGGGTTCCGCCTGGCCAACGTGAGCGATATCTGCAAGCGGGCCGACGCGAACATCGCCGCGGTCAACTACCATTTCGGCGGCAAGAAGAAACTGTACGAGGAAGTGCTCCGCTACGCGTCGGCCCGGGCCGACGAGCGGTTCCCGCTGTTGTCGGACGCCTCGGAGGTGCCGTGTCCGCGCGAGCGCATCGCCCGGTTCGTCAAAGCCCAGTTCCAGCGGACGTTCTGCACGGGCCTGGAGGGGTGTTTCCAGAAACTCCTCGTCCACGAGATGACCACGCCCACCTTCGCCCACGAGAGCGTATTCCGGGACTTGATCCGCCGTGAGATCCGGTTCCTGCATGGGGTGGTTCGCGAGCTGTTGCCACCCGACGCCACGGATCTCCACGTGCGCGTGTGTTCCCACAGCGTTGTGAGCCTGTGCGCCTTTCTCCAGTTCAACCGGGCGAGGCGCGAGCGCATTATGCGGCGGGCTCAGTCGTCCGAGGATCTGGCCGAGGAAATGGCCCGTCCTGCGACGTTGTTTGCCTGGGCGGGCATCGATGCGGTCCGCCAGGACCTCGAACAGGAGACGAACCGTGTGCCTGACGGCGCCCCAGAATAGGAGGCCCTGCGGCCGATGACGACTAGACGTTGTATCCTATTGGTGCTGATGATGTTATGGCTATCTTCGTGCGTCAGGTTCAATCCCCCCTCCCGCAGTACCGACGAGCTTCCGCTTACCGACGCGTTCTCCCTGTACTCGGACACGCCGCCAACCCCCGACCGGTGGTGGGAGGCCCTCGAATCGGACGAACTGAGCCGGCTCATCGAGCAGACGCTGGCAGGAAACTTCTCTCTACAGCAGACTTACGCCCGTCTCGAACAGGCTGCGCGGATCGCCAAGCGGGCCGGCGCCGTCCGTTGGCCCGAGGTGACCGCCTCTTCCGGCGCATCGGTTACGCGAGCCCATGTGGACACCGGCAACGTGTCGCGGGACATGAACTCTATCACCCAGGATGTGAAGGCCTTACGTACGCTCACGGAGCGCGGCGGCGGCGGGACGCTGAGCGCCCTGGGGGCAGGTGGCGCCCCCGGCGAGCAGTTCATCGCCCTGCTCCAGGGGCTCGAATCCGACCTGCAGAACTTTCAGAACAAGCTCCAGGCCCTCGACACCCTGTCCGGCGACGGCACCGATACGGCGTGGTCGACCACGACGCGGTCGTATGAGTTCGGCCTGGCCAGCAGCTACGAAGTCGATCTGTGGGGACGCCTTCGTTCGCAGCATGAGGCCGCCCTACTCGATCTCCAGGCGTCCCAGGAGGACGTGTACACCGCCATGCTCACCCTCGCGTCTGAAGTGACGCTGTGCTGGCTGGACGTGCTTTACTACAAACAGGGACTCGCCCTCCTGCACGAGCAGTTGAAGGCCAACGAAACCACGCTCGAGTTGCTGGAACTGCGTTTTCGCAAAGGACTTGCGAGCGCACTTGACGTCTACCAGCAGCGCCAGATCGTCAGCCAGACCGAGTCCACCTTTCCTCCCCTCGAAGCCGCCCTCCAGACGCTCTACCACGAGATCGCCGTGCTTCAGGGCAAGCCGCCCCGGAGCGACCTGGGCCTCGAGGCCGATGCGTTCCCGGATCCGGGGCCTGTGCCGGCCCTCGGCATCCCCGCCGATCTGCTCGCCCGGCGTCCCGATGTGCGGGCAGCAGGGCTCCGGCTTTCCGCGGCCGACTGGGATGTGGGCGCTGCCCGGGCCGACCGCCTGCCCACGATCCGGCTGTCCGCCTCGGCAAGCTACGGCGCGGACGACTGGAACCTCGTGTTCGACAATTGGATGGCCACCCTGGCGGCCAGCCTCACCGGCCCGGTGTTCGACGCGGGACGGCGCAAGGCCGAGGTCGAGCGCGTCCGGGCGGTGGTCGACGAGCGCCTTGCCGCCTATCGCGAGTCCGTCATCGGGGCAGTTCAGGAAGTCGAGGATGCCCTCGTGCTCGAAGCCCGGCAGGCCGACTACATCGATGCACTCACCAAGCAGTTGGAGATCGCGCAGGCCACGCATCGTGAGGCCCTGGCGCGGTATCGCAAAGGAATGAACGATTATCTCCCGGTTCTGAGCGCATTGGTGGACACGCAATCCCTGGAACGTTCCCTCGTCGCGGCCCACCACGATCGGCTCGTCTACCGGGTGCAACTCCATCGCGCACTCGGGGGAACGTGGATGCGCGAATCAGAGGCGGCGGCAGCCAACCAGCCGTAAGGAGCGGATGTCGATGAAGCGGTTTTTCAGAGTCGTGCGCGGGGTGTTCCTGACGCTGTTCAGCATTGCGGTGCTGGGGGCCGGCGGCTGGCTGGCCTATCACCTCATGACGAACAAGCCTCAGCCGGAGCGCAGGCGGCCGCCCCAGAGCGCGCCCCTCGTCGAGGTCGAGGCGTTGCAGCCCGTCCGTGAACAGATCATCGTTCCCGTGATGGGCACCGTGATTCCCGCAGTGGATGTCACGCTGCAGGCCCGTGTGGCCGGCGAGATCACCGCTACCCACCCTCAGTTGATCGACGGCGGCGTCGTGCGCAAGGGCGATGTTCTCGTCACGATCGATCCTCGCGATTACCAACTGGCCCTCGTGAGCGCTGAGGCCCAGTTGGAGTCCGCCCGATACAACCTGAAAGTCGAAGAAGGGCAGCAGGACGTGGCGCAACGGGAATGGGAACTGCTCGATATGCAGGAGGAGGCCAGCGAGCTCGATCAGGAACTCGCCCTGCGCAAACCCCATCTCCGGCAGCGCCAGGCCGCGCTGCGCGCCGCGGAAGCCCAGGTGGAACAGGCCCGGCTCGATCTCGAACGCACGCAGGTGAAGGCGCCGTTCAACGCTGTCATCCAGGAAGCCTATGTAGACAGGGGCGATCAGGCCGCGCAGCAGACGCAGTTGGCGACGCTGATTGGCACCGATGTCTACTGGGTTCGCGTCTCGGTGAAGAACGAGTGCCTGCAATGGATCCAGTTCCCGGACGGCCACGGCACGGCCGGTTCGGCGGTGCGCGTGCACACCCGGACGGGCGCGGTGCGGGAGGGGCGCGTCCTC
>JAFGTL010000443.1 GCA_016934125.1 Candidatus Hydrogenedentota bacterium | reverse complement strand
AGATCGATGCGGCGGCCGCCGCTGGCGCAGTTGTCGATGGTGAGGGCCGGATTGCGCGCGACGAGTTCATCCCAGAATCGGTAGAGGCCGTCGATGTAGCGCATTTCGGTGATGCCCTGGCGATCGGGGGCGTCGTGGCCCTGCCAGTAGGGGAGGGGCTCGAAGTTGAAATCCTGGCGATACACGTCGACGCCCCAATCCTTGATGCGGCCGTCGAGGAAGTCGACGAGAAAGGCGCGCGCGGCCGGATCGCCCAGGTTGAAGAGGCGGTTTTCGTGCCCGGGCAGCGTCAACAGGAACTCGGGGTGCTCGCGATCCCACTGGGTGCCTTGGCGGACGCGCTCCGGTTCGAACCAGAGCACGAACTTCATGCCTCGGGCGTGGGCGGCGTCGGCCAGGGGCCGGAGCCCGGCCGGGAAGTCGTCGGGCCGGGGGATCCAGTCGCCGACGTGGGCGTGCCACGGCTGGGGATACCAGTACGCGTCGAGCCAGAAGGCTTCGCAGCCCTTGGCGGCGGCCTGCTCGATCATGGCGAGCTGGTTCGCCTCGTTGGTGGGGCGGCCCGTCTGGTAGATGGTGGCGGCGGTGTTGTGGGCCACGGGCGGCGCGGCGGGCGCGCCATCGCGGCGGGGCACGTAGCGCTCGATGAGGAGCCGGCGGAACAGGTTGTGGCCGCGGAGGGCGTCGTCGCCCTCCCAGCGGAGCAGGAGGATGCGGGGCGTGCGCACGCGCTCGCCGGGCCGCAGCCGGAAATGCGTCGTCTCCATGCCCGCGCGGACGCGCACGCCGTCGCCTCGCGCGAACTCGGCCGCCCATTGGCCCGTCCAGCCTACGGCCACCACCCAGCCGCCTGCGTCATCGCGGAGGGTGAAGAAGGGGAAGGTGCCGTTGGACGAGCGGCCGCCTACGGGCGCGAACCGCCTGGTTTCGCCGGGCGCGAGGGCGTCGTCGTGGGGGAGGAAGGCATCGTCGCAGCAGTCGTCGCCCTTCGACCACCGGAGCGTTACGGGCCCGTCGGCGGCGCCGGGCAGGAGGGCCGCATCGAGCGGCAGGAAGCCCTCGACGACGGGCGTGTCCGCATCGCCCTCGTTCGTGAGCCAGCACACCCAGTCCACGGCGGGATGCTGGGCGTAGGCCGTCACCTGGCAGTCGATGCGGAGGCCCGTGGCGGGATCCGCATAGGACACCGTGCGCCGCGTGACGCCGTCGGCGGCGGGTTCGTCGGTCGCCGCATAGGCCCACGACGAGAGGAACGTGTCCGAGTGCGCGCCGCCGTAGGTGAACGAGAATGGCGGGGCCGCCGGGCGCCTTTCCGCGTCGACAAAGGGCAGTTCATCCAAGAACCGTTGGGAACCATCGTTCATGATCACGAGCGCGTCTCCCCAGTCGCATTGATCCCAGCCGATGCCATCGCCGCCGTCATCGACGCGGAGCGTGAAGGTGCGGGCGCCCTCGAGGGCCACATCGAGCGATTGCGGGCCGTCGGCGAGCCGCAATACCTCCGTCGATACCGCGGGGTTGCCAGGCACCTCCACGTGAAATCGCGCCGAGCCCTTTTCCGGGTGGGCGTGCGTGTCGGGATTGGCGTCGATGCCCACCTGGGCGCGAAACGCCGCGGCCGGCCCGGCCAGCACGACACGCACCGTAGCTGCCGAATCCATGTAGATGCCGTGATCGAATGGGCGGCCGCCGAGCGTGAGGGGCGCATCCCAAGGGGTGCGATTCTTCACAACCTTGTGCCGGCGCTCGACGACGATCACGGCTTCGGCGCCGCCGGCCGCGTCCGCGATCCGGCAAAACGCGCCGTCCGCCCAGGCGTGCGCCGCGGCAATCTCGCCCGGCGCCGGATCGCCCATGGCCGCGCCCGCCACGACACCCGCCGCCATTCCCATTGCCGCCACCAGCCGCAACCCGCCCATCGCGTCCTCCTTCCGTTCGCGCCCAGCTACCCTACCCCAACCCCGCCCGGCGCGCAACACACACGGCTCAATGGCGGCATTGAGAAGGTGTGCTATAGTGATGCAGTCATGCAGGGACTCGATGCCTGCGCCCCCAAGGCGGGAACGCGGCCATCGTCCCAGGGGCCGGCGCGAGACGCGCATCGCGAAAGGGGATGCCATGAACGATCTCGAGTGGTTGGACGGGTATTCAGGCGAGTCGACGGACGAGTTGCTGGGGCTTGAGGGGAAGTTCCGGACGGATTCACTTGCGGTAGCCTTCGAGGAAGCGCTGGATCAGAAGTCGGTGCGCGTCGGGGCCGAGAACCTGACTGAAGAGGAACGCATCGTCTTGGCCGTCGAGGCCCTCGAACGCGAGGTGAACAATGGCGGCTACTCTCAGTTCCTCCTCAACGCATCCGACGAGTACGCGCCCATGATCGTGAGGGCGCTGAACCGCATCGGCCGCGATGAGGTGGCCGCGCTCACCCAGGACGCCATCGATGCGCTCGGTATCGCAGGGAGCGTCACGGCCGAGGCCGTCGACGCGGCAATGGCCGAAGAAGACGAGCAGCGCGACGCGAAGCTGAACGCGTGCGACGAGAAGTACTATGCCGTGGCCGGCGATCTGGCGGGCGCGCTCATCGAGTTCATCAAGAGCAACCGATCGGCCATCCGACTGACGGAATAGAGCGGGGCGAAACCGCCGCGATCCGGCCCGGCGCGTGAGTGTCAGGGCGTATTGCCGACGGGCGTGGCCCTGCCGAGTAGGGCCCAGCGCAGCGCCGTGCGGCAAGCGCGAGACCATACCGTTGTGCCCGCGTCGGCGCGCAGGTAGAATACCGGCGGCTGATGCGAGGGATGCAACGGGGAGTTCGCCATGCCGCTCACTGTGAAGGATGCCTGGAAGGCCTGCGAGAGGTTCTTCGACGAAACCACCGGGATGCCCTATGATTGTCCGCGCGGGGCCGTGCTCGAAGCGCTGCCGACGCCCGAGCAGGTGGCCGACGACGTCCCGAATCGCTGCGGATGGATGGCCGGGTTCGAGGATTGCGCCCTCAACCTCGGCTACATCACCCCGTACTTGATCCGCTACGCCGAGTTCACCGGCGAGGCCGCCTGGCGGGACGCCGCGCTCCACTGCGCCGACGCGCTCCTTCATCTCATGGCCGCCAGCCCGACGCGGGGGTTTCTCCCTCGGGGCGTGTTGCCCGATGGCGCCACCCACTACCGCAACTCGTCGGCCGATCAGTACACCATGGCGTTCCACGCGCTCCGCCACCTGGTGGCGTGGCCCGAGGCCGGCGAGGAGCGCTGCGAGGCCGCGCGTCAGTTCGCCGTGGCCACCATGGATCTCCTCGAACGCCACGACTGGAACATCCCCACGGAGGACGGGCACGAGGCCTGGGTGTCGGAGACGGGCTCGTTTCAGGCCGATCGCGGCACGCGCCTGCTCCAGTTCGCCCTGACGACCTACGCCATCACGAACGACAACCACCGCCTCACCGCCTACCGCGGCCTGCGCGACGCCCAGAACCACCGCCGCACCCGCGGCCTCTTCATCTGCCCGCCGGCCAGCCCGTACGCCCAACTCCAGACGCAGGTGTCGCTGCGCGCCCTGTGCGATCAGGAGCCCGACGTCGAGTTCCGCATGCACTGGCACATGCAGTCCCACGACGTGGCCGAACACTGCATCCGGCGGCTGGCCGACGAGTTTCCCCTCGATGAACTCGCCAAGCGGATCGCCAAGGCGCCCCAGTTGGAGGATGAAGTCGATTGGCGTGAATTGGTGCCGGTAGAGCGGATCGAGGAACGCCACGATGCGCGCAAGGTGGGCCGCGCCATCGCCGAACTCTACGGCCGGCTGCCCCGGCTCGATCGCGAGCAGCGCTACCTGCGCGCGCCCATCGAGTTGATCCTCTGCGGCACCCTCACCGGACGCGATGATCTCGTGGGCCGCGACGGCCGCCGCCTCGACGACACGGCCCGCGCCTACATCGAGTGCATCCTCGAACACACCGATCCGACGTCGATCACGCTATGCTCGGCCGCCTTCGGGCTCGCGGCCCTGCTTATCGACCTCGCCATCCAGGCCGGCGACGAATAGGCCGGCCCACCGCGCAGCCGCGCGGCTAGCCCATCTTCCGCAGCATGCGGACTGAAACGAGATTATTCCGTTGAGGCAATGGACGCAAGTCCTTTTGCGTTCAGAGCGGTT
>JAFGTL010000442.1 GCA_016934125.1 Candidatus Hydrogenedentota bacterium | reverse complement strand
TGCCGAGCCCGATGGCCATGTCGGAGTAGGCCGAGAAATCGAAGTAGATCTGGAAGGCGTAGGCCACGACACCGAACCAGGCGTCCAGCACGGCGGGGGCCTCGGCGGCAAACACGGCGTCGGCGATTCCCCCGACGGGGTTGGCCAGCAGCAGCTTCTTGGCGAATCCCAGAATGAAGAGCGCCGCACCCATCGAGAACTTGGGGAAGGAGTGGTCGCGGTGGATCAACTGATCGGCGACGGTGTTATACCGGACGATGGGGCCCGCAATGAGTTGGGGGAACAGCGCCACGAAACACGCGAAGTCCGCGAAGGAGCGCACAGGAGGCGAGGTTCCGCGGAACACGTCGATCGAGTAGCTGAGGCTCTGGAAGATGAAGAACGAGATGCCGACGGGCAGCAGAACCTGCAAAACCGGCAGGGGCTCTGCGCCGAACGAGACGAGCACGTGGTTGAGGTTGTTTTCGGCGAACATGAAGTACTTGAAGAAGCCGAGCGTCGACAGACTCACCACAACGGCGGCCAGGAGGCCCAGTTTCCTCGCACGCGATCCGGGCTCGGCCCGGGCGATGGCGCCTCCGCAGAGGTAGTTCACCGAGGTGGCAAACAGCATCAGCAGGACGAACCAGGGGTTCGACCAGCCATAGAAGATGTAGCTCATGGCGAGCAGGAAGACGTTTCGTCCGCGCGGCACGAGGTAGTAGCCGATCAGCGTGACGGGCAGGAAGTAGAAGATGAAGATATGAGACGTGAAGACCATGGGTCAGGGGCGGCCGCTCCGGTTTGTCCACACCGCCCAGTAGATCGTGCCCTTCCACTCGTCGAAGAACCCGTTGATGATGCCGCCCATGTAGAAATCGTCCATGGGGGCCTCGAGCGCCATGCGGTGGATATCGCCGACGCAGAAGCTCTTGAGCGAACCGCCGATCTCGGGCACACGGGCGTCGGCGACGTCGGCACGCGCCTTCACGGGGTTGTAATGGGCCACGTACAGCGTGTCGCCGTCGAACTCGCCCCGGTGGACTTTCAGTATCCTGTATTTCATCACGTGGGCATAGTCGTACATGGGGCGATCAATCAGTTCGCCGCCCAAATCGACGAGTTCCGCCGTAACTTCGGCGGTGCCCATCGTGGTGACGTGGGCGTCTTCCCCCGTATCGGGCGGGCCGCCGCAGGACGCGGCCACAAATGCGATGAGCACCGGCGCGATCCACAATGGGACGCGGCGTTCACGGGCAGCCTTGTTCATCGGTCACCTCCAACATCCGCGTACGTCCAGTGAGGTTCCCACGCGGGATCGAGCACCAGGATCGGCCCGTCCTTCGTGTCCGGGTGCAAGCGGCGCAGATCCGGACTCAGGCCGCCGATCGACGGGGCGTCCGCCATCCGCATGATGCACAGGGGAGCGCCGCCGTACGCCGCGCCACTCCCGTCTTTCGGGAACCGGGTAAATGCCACGTATCGGGCGTCCGGGGAAAGCGCGCCGCCGTAAATGTGAAACCCGTCCTCGCCGTAAACCAGGCGCTGCTCTTGGCCGTCGCCGCTCACCATCCACAACTGCGTATAGCCGTATCCCTCGGCGCCGGGCTGGCCGGCCGGGCGGGAAGAGAGGATGATGTGCCGGGAATCCGGAAACCAATCGGGCGTGCAGTTCTGATACGAGCGCACCGGATTCAGTTCGCCGCTCTTCGCGTTGACACGCACCACCGTCCAGGACGCGCCGCCGTGGTTCGCGACGCCGCAAAACCAGGCCCCGTCAGGCGCCCAGCAGAGCTGTTGGTAGATGCCTTGACGGGGGTACCGCTCCACGATCTCCTTCGTGGCCAAATCCACCACTTCAATGCCTTTTTTGTCCAGACAGACGACTCGCTTGCCGTCGGGCGACCACGAGGCCCAAGGGAACTCCCCCTCGTCCCCGAACACGATCGGGTTGCCGCCGTCCGGTTCCGCGATCACGAGTTGGCCCTGGAATCCCCACTTGTCGTGGTCGAGTTGGGTGCCCTTGGCAAGCCGCCGGTAGAGCATCTTCGTGCTGTCCGGGGAGAACCGCGGCGCGACTTCCTCGAAATCGGGCGTATTGGTGAGGTTGCGCCTGTCGGAACCGTCAGGCCGCGCGAGGAAGATGTCCCAAGCCCCCCCTGTGCCGGGCGCGGCAAAGGCGATCCAGCCTTTGTCGTGGAGTTCGGCAGCGAGTTGGGCGACGGGATCGCCGCCGGTTGACGCCTCGCCGCCATACGCCGCAAGCGCCGCCAGGGCGGAGACAATGGCGACGACGCACGCTATGGCTTTTCTCATGAGTGAGATCTCCTTGAGAACCGAGAGGACTTCGAGGAGGGGAGTCAATTGGGCACGCTGAACGCGAACCGAAGTCTCCCACAGTCACCCGCCGGCAGCCGCGCCGGTGGGTTCGGGGCAGTGTAATCGCCGCGACGGCCGCATTCAACATCCCCGTCAGCGGCGATCTGCCGCGCCCGTTCCGCAGCCCGGGGAACACCCCGCCTCAAGGTTTGCGGGGACTCGGCCGGGGCAGATCGAGCACGCCCCAGCGGCGGGCGTAAGCGTCGAGCACACTCTCGCCGCGGAACGAGACGGTGCGGGCGTCGACGATCTCGACATCGCGGCGTGCGCGGAACGCTTCGAGCTCTGCGGACGAGCGGGGCGCGGTGAGCCGTTCGGTGAGCGTGATGGGGCCGGGGATTACGAAGGGCCGGAAGGTGTTGAGCCGCCCGAGCGCGGCGGCGGCCTTCTCGCGGATCAGCCGGCGGGCTGCGCCGGGCGCGAGCGAGTCCGCGTAGTGCCGGCCGTAGCCGGTTTTGACGCAGGCGGCCTCGACATTGCCCAGGAGATCGCGGGCTTCGCGACACGCGGCCGCGTCGCCGCTCACCATGACGCACGGGATCCCGAGTTCGCCGGCGCTCGCGGCGACGATCCCGATCTCGCCGGTGCGTTCGCCGTTGATCTCGATCCACTCGACTTGCCGGCTGAGGGTGTGCGAGAGGCAGCCGCCGGGCGTGCCCGCCATCGAGTGGCACCCGATCTGGAACAGGGCATCGTACCCCTCGTCCCATCCGGACAAGAGCGGGAGCGTCGGTCCGGTACACGACACGAGGGTGGCGCGTTCGTCCAGATCGAGGATCTCGACGGCCGTATGGCCCTCCGTGACGTTGACGCGCGTCGCGCCCGCATCGAAGGCCCCGGCGACGGCGGCGTTCACCTCGCCCGTCATGAGCGCGCGCTGCCATTTGTCCAGTTCCGTGTAGGGCTCGTGGCGATCCCAGTCCACAATGCCGCTCACGCCCTCGAGATCCGTCAGAATCACCACACGCATTGCCCTGAGCCCTCCTGTATCGCATGCCGGTTAATCATCCTACTCGCTGCGGTGCCCTGCCATGTATTCGAGGAACTCCGCGCTGTCGCCGACGAAGAACAGGCGCGTCTGCTCCGCCTCGATGGGCACGGCGAACTCGCTTACCTGCCGGAAGAGCACATCGCCGCCGAATACGTCAACGACATCGGACGGACGCTTCAAATAGAACATCTTCTGGCCGCTGCGCGACGCGTGCAGCATCACGAACTGCTCGTTTGCCTCGAAGGGGTCGAGCGAATCGCTGTAGAGGTGCACGCCGGCGGCCTGCGCGAAGCCGCGCAACACCTCGGCGCTGATCTTGTTCGAGCCGCAGAACACCACCTGGGCGGCGTCCACCTGCTTGACGGCAAACGCGACGCGCCCGGTGTCGCAGTACACGCCGAGGGGCACGGCCGCGTCGTCGACTACGTCAAACAGCGGCGCAAACGGATAGTCGACGCCGAACGAGGCGGTGCCGACGGCCGCGGCCATCGGGTGGGTGAGGTCGACGAGGGCGATCTTCGGGGAGGCGGGCTCGCGCGTCATGGCGAATCGCAGGCCCGTCAGCCGCTCCATGTTGGCGACGTCCGCTACGCCGTCGTGGATGAAGCCCGGCGCGTAACACCACACGACGGTGCACGGCTGTTTGTAGAGCTTGTCGCGTATGGCGGCGAGCGTCGCAGCGTCATACTGGAAACAACTCAGCATGATGTAGAGCTTGTAGTCGCAATCGCCGCGGGCGAGATCGCTCAGGAGGACGTAGTCGACGGGCGCGCCGATCCGTTCGATCCGGCCGCGCTGGTAGCTGACGAGATCGCCCATCAGCGTATTCACTTGGCGGCCGCTCAGCGTCACGTCGCCGTTCCAG
>JAFGTL010000441.1 GCA_016934125.1 Candidatus Hydrogenedentota bacterium | reverse complement strand
GCCTTGCGCACCACTTGCGCCTTGCGCACCACTTGCGCCTTGCGCACCACTTGCGCCTTGCGCACCACTTGCGCCTTGCGCACCACTCGCCCCTATTTTAGCACGCTGCGCGCCGACCCCACAATCTGCCCCGCCCAAGCGCTTGACACCTCCCTCCGCGGGGCACTAGACTCGTTTCCGCGTGAGGGCATCAACCACTGTGGCCGTATTCGGCGCGGCCAAGCCCCCTTTGGGCGCGCCGCAATTGACAGGGAGGGATGTCCACATGCCCCGGTTCGCATCGCTGTTCCCCATCGCCGCCGTCTGTGCCCTTTGTTGCCCGCCGGCGACAGCCGCCGACGAAACCGCCCCGCCGGAATGCGTTCTCGACGAAATCGAGCATCTCTACGAAGACCTGATTCTGGAGCTGCCGCGGGTGCGGCCGCTCTGCGAGGAACTCGGCCTGCATGGCGAGCGCGTGGACATCGGCGGGTGCGCCCTGTATTGCGAACAGGAAGGCGAAGGCAGGCCGCTCGTCCTGCTGCACGGCGGGCCCGGCTCCACACACCACCTCTTTCATCCCCAGTTCTCGCGCGCGGCCCAATGGGCGCGCGTCATCTACTACGATCAGCGCGGCTGCGGCCGATCCGACTACAAATCCGAAGGCCCCTACTCCATCGGCCAGGCCGTCGACGACCTCGACGCGCTACGCGCGGCCCTCGGCATCGAGCGCTGGGTGGTGGTGGGCTCTTCATACGGCGGCACGCTGGCCCAGTGCTACGCGGCCAAGTATCCCGAGCGGCTCCTCGGCCTCGTGCTCATCGGCTCCGCGAGCTCCGGGCTGCCCGTTTCCTCCCTCGGAGACCGCCAGCACCAGTTCATGACACGGGCCGAATGCGAACGAGTCTCAGCCATCTTCTCGGACGACTCCCTGACCACCGAACAGGCCGTGTTCAACGCCCACTTGAACGGCGACTGGAAACGCCAGAGCTTCTACCGGCCCACCATCGAGGAACTGGCCCGATTGGCCCGCTACGAGTGGAAACACGATTCCCGCTTCCGCGGGCAGATCGCCGGCTCGCTCCAAACCGTCGACCTCGAAGGCGTGTTCGACCGGTATCCCCTGCCAATCCTCATGATGGACGGGAAATGGGACCTCACCTGGGGCGCCGAAAAATCGGCCACGATGCACGCCTGCTTCCCGGACGCCGAGCTTGTCGTGTTCGACCGGGCCGGCCACTGCCCGTACATCGACATGCCCGACGCGTTCTTCTCGAAACTCAAGGCCTTCGTCGACGCCCTGCCGCCCCCCTCCGACGAGGCCATCACGCTGTGGAAACGCCGGCAGGCCGCGCTCCAGCGCGAGAAAGAGCAGGATCCCGCCTACCTCGTGCGCATGTCGGGCTACGGCGCCGAATCGAGCAAGAAACTCGCCGCACGCTACTCGAAAGACTGGCTGAGACAACTCGACGACCCCGGCGCGCTGATCCGCCTCGGCTTCGCCCTCTACGACGCGGCCGACTACGCCGCCGCCCTGCCCGTCTTCAAAAAGGCCGCCGTATGCGCGCCCTTCGGCAGCACGCAGTACGCCATCGCCACCATCTGGCAAGGCCACATGCTCGACCTCCTCGGCGAACGCGATCAGGCCATTGCCGCCTACAACAAAGCCGCGGCCACCGGCATCACCCACACCATCGGCCACGATCAGTACGCCCTCACCTACTCACCCGTCGAATACGCCGCCCAACGCCTCCAGACCCCCTTCACCCGCATCGAAAACACCTGGCAGGAGTGAAAGGGAGCTGATTACGCGTGCTCGCTCGCCCTTCCGGCCACCCAGCGCGGCGGCGCACTCTGCCGTCTCAATCCCGCTGCAGATTCCGCTAACTCCCTCCGGCAAAGGCACTTACGCATGAGTCACGGCGCCTGGAAACCCGCCTCCTACTCGCTTGCCTTCCCTTCTATGCGTCGCGCCTCCCCTGGGCGGCTCGTCACCAGCCCGCCTCCCATGCCCTCAAGTACACGGGGAGGGCGCCGCGGTGATGGGCCTCGTGATCCAGGTACCGGTAGAGCATCGCGCCCAGAGCCGTCTCGCCCGAGCCCGCGATGGCCTCGAATCGGATGGGGATCTCTAGATCCGCGTCGGAGAGTCCCCGGATGAAATCGGCACGCCTGTCCCCGAGCGTCGCCAGTTCCGCCACCAGATCCTCGTATTCGGCCCGCGACGCCGTAATCCCCTGCCCTGCCACGCCGAGGTCAAGCCCTTTGAATCGGGTCGCGGGCAACGCGAGGAGCACCGTGTCGACATGGATCAGGTGGGCGGCGATGTCCGCCGGGCTCATCACGCCATCCAGCACAGCGGCGTTCTCCTTGCCCCCCGGCACCCGCTTGAGCCGCTTGAGCGTGGACTCGCGCACGCGGACGGAGAAGTCCGCGAGACGGTTCAGATCGTGCCGGTTCATGCCCCGCTGTTGCCTCCCCGTTTGCCCCGAGGCCCGGCCTCCGCCTGCCGCGCCTTGGCCGCGCCCTGGTTGCCGTAGTTCCTCTTGATCATGGCCACGCACCGGCCGAATCCCTTGGCCGTGTAGAACGGCGCCACGTCCTCATCGCACACAACGTCGATGGCGTACATGCCGCCGAGGGTCTCCGTCATCCGCCGCACCAGTTCCGAGCCGATGCCCCGGCCGCGGTAGCCGGGCAGCACCTCGAGGAGCGGGATGTAGGCATAGAACACCCCGTCCGACAGCGCGTTGATGAACCCGACGCACCGGCCGCCGTCCAGCGCCAGCCACACCGCGTAGCTCCGCCGCAGAATATCGAGGTGCGTATCCGGATCCGGATGATCGGGCCACCCGACAAAGAACCCCTCCAACTGCCCCGGCCCGATCGATGTCACCTCGTCCGTGTAGGTGATGCCCATGTGCGTTTCCCGTCCGAATACGCTGCCACGAAACGGCCCACGGCGCGTTGTCCCCCTCGTTAGCGCCCACGATACGGCAGCAGCATAGCGGAAGCCCGTCAGTCGCGCAACACGCGGCGTTCTCACTCGTTCTGGTGCGGTCTCATGACCGCACCACTCCGGGTCTTGCGGCCGCCGGCGGCACCGAAACGCACGGGCCACACATGCCACTCCGCTGGCTTCGCCGTCGTCGATGTGTTCCCGGAACGGCCCGAAGGCACCGACGAAACACGGTCCTTTCCCGCTCGCGAGCCCCGCGGCACGGTCGGGGGCGCCCCGAAGTCCATGTACCCCTCCGCGCCCGTCCCTGCAAGACCTCTGACCAAGCGGCGGAGAATGGGGCTTTCGTGAGAGCCCTTCTACTATATAGCTCCGGGTTGTTTACCCCCCTCCGCGAGCTAACGCGTTGCCTTGGCGGAAGATGGCGGCGCAGTCAGGTGGTCAGAAGGGGGGGCGGAGGTGAGAACGACCACGGATTACGCGGATCGGGGCCAAGAGGGAAGATCGACCACGAATGGACACCAATGGACGCGAATCGGATGGAAGACGGGACAAGCAGACGGTGCGGTCGCAGGAGGGCGGGTGCCGGAGATGCCGACTGAACGACACCGGGGGAGGAGGCAAGCCTCAACCACGAATGGACACCGATGGGAACCGTTATGGGAGCCCGCGGCGCACTGGGGCACAATGTGGGACATGCCAAATGCAGCTTGGGTGTTCGATGAAGGCGTAAGCCCTTACATGGCGAGACTTAGAAAGAAGTGGCGGAGAGGCCGGGATTCGAACCCGGGGTACGGGTTACCGTACAACGCCTTAGCAGGGCGCCACCTTCAGCCACTCGGTCACCTCTCCGTGCGCGTAGTGTATCATCCACGCACGCAATCGCGCAACCGCAGGGCAGATGCGCCGAGCGGCTACGGCTGCTCCAGCAGCCCATCGAACGCCGCACTGGCCGCGGCGTCTGCTTGGGCATTCCCTAAAGGGACTCGATCTGCCCGGCCGCCGCCTCGCGCGCGATGGCCGCCTGCCGAAGTTCGTGCTCGACGCCCGCCAGGACGTTCGCAATCGGATCCTCGGCGCGTGGGCTCGCGAGGTTGACGGGATCTTCCTGCTCCGGCTCTGCGGCACGCATCGCCTCGAGGATGGCCCGCAGGGCGAGCAACTCCCGTTCGGCAGCCAACGCGTTCTCATGCACGATCCGGTTCGCTCGAAGCTCCCGGGCCTCGACGGGCAACCCCCGCGCCTCGGGCGACACCCGCCATTCCGCCGCCACGGTTCCGGCAAGGAGCCGGAGGCCCCTGGCATACATGAGGCGCGCCCGCACCGCCGGCAGGCCTGTTACCGCGTCTTCTTCACAGACGGGCTTCATGACGCGGACGGCCTGCTCGAGACGCTCCTGGGCGCTGAGATCGAGCTGCTTGCCCTTGTACACGAGCATGTCCAGGAGCCAAGTGCGCAGCTCGAGCGTCTCGGCATCATCCGGGTGGGCTGCAAGCCATTCCTCGAGGATGCGCTTGGCCGCCGCCGACTGGCCGGACTTCTCGTACAACGCGGCCTGCTGGAAGGCGATCTTCCGCACAAGGCCTTCCGGCGCGGACACATCGGAGAGGAACCGCTCCGTTGCGCGGATGCGCTCCTTCCGGCCGCCTTCCTGGGTTGCCCGGTAGAGCGCAAGGCCTTCCCGAGAGAGTTCCCCGGTGTCGACGAGTCCGGCCACCTCGTCGGGCGCAATGTCCATGGCCGGCCACAATCGCTCGCCGTACGCCGGACGTGTCATCAGCAGGCACAGTGCGGCAACCAGGACGCAGCACGCCGCGCACGCGCGGAACGCACGATTGCGTAGACGGTACGTCTGCATCATGTGTCTTCTCCGCCCCTGCACAGTCGCAGATCTTAGAGGCAGTATACCATACCAGGTGAACGGCCGCTGGGGCGCCCGGGCTAAGGCCAGGGCAATCCCACTGGAAGCGTGAGCAAACGGAGCCGTTGAAGAAGTCGCCGGACTCTCCGAGCGGGAGCGAAAGAGCGCGCCTTTTTCGCGGCCTTCGCCCACGGCTCGGGCACTTCTCCAACAGCTTCTCTGTCTCAATGCCTCCGGCGCCTTTCGGTGCGACAACGTTCCTCACTGCACCTTCACGGATTCTGCCTCCCGTCCCGCCCGCCGGTGCCCCCCGAAAACCCCTCCGATCACCCGACCGCGCCTCCCATCTCCCCCCAAGACAACGAGTTAGCTCGCGCGTGGGGGTAAACAACCGTGAGCTATATAATAGAAGGGGTTTTGTGGAAGCCCCATCCTCCCCGGCCTGGTCAGGCCTTGCGGCGCGGGGTGCACGGAAGACGCCTCAGGTGTCCCCGATGCTCATATCCGGAGCCGCAAAGGCGATGCCCAATGCCGAGAGGGGGATTCGCGGGCTTCACGCGGATTCCGGAAACGTGCCGCACGGAGCGAGCGCGCACGGAGTGAGCGCTGAAGAACGCGCAGCGTTCTTCCCACGCGCCCGAAGGGCAACGCGCCCGAAGGGCGCGCCGAATCGGGAAGATCGCTGTGAACCGGCTCAGGCCGCAGACGGACGAACCCTGCCTGAACGGCGGGGCCATCCCGGCCGTGGCGAACAACATCGAGGCGTCCGGCTTCAACGCCCCGTGCCTTGCCACGCCCAACTGCGGATTGTCGCCGGACACACGCAAGTTGTGGCGCGGTCTCCCGTTGTGGCGCGGTCTCCCGTTGTGGCGCGGTCTCCCGTTGTGGCGCGGTCTCCCGTTG
>JAFGTL010000440.1 GCA_016934125.1 Candidatus Hydrogenedentota bacterium | reverse complement strand
GTCTCATTCCGCTCAACATCCATTGCCCTGCCCACCTTTCTCGGCCACGGCGGCCCCGACGCTCTCCTGCGCGAACAGCGGCGCCGCCATCTCCTTGTACCCGGCCTCCTTGCTCTCCCGGAACGCCCGCCACGTCTCGGGATTCCACAATTCGAGGTGGTCGTCCACCCCGATCAGAACCGCATCCTTGTCCAACCCGGCGTGTTCGCGGAGGTGGGGGGGCACGGCCATGCGCCCCTGTCCGTCCGGTTTCACCTCGGCGACACTGCCGATGAAGAGCCGCCGGAAGTCGAGGGCCTCGGCGTTCATCGAGGAGTAACGGTTGGCGTGGGCGCAGATGCCATTCCAGCTATCGCGGTGAAACACGAAGATGCAGTGATCGAACCCGCGCGTCATGTACCAGACGGCGTGGCCGTTCACGTCCATGGTCTCGCGAACCCGACGAGGCACAGTGATGCGGCCCTTGTCGTCGAGTTTCGTAAGCGCCTCACCGAAATACACCGCAGGTCCCTTTTCCACCCTTCTAGCCCACATTCTCCCACGAACTGACCCTATGCTACCACCTCAAACCACCCCTGTCAAGCCTAAATTTGGGCTTTCTCGTTATGTTACAAGGACTTACGAGGCCGCAATCGGACACAATATGTGGTGTCCCTGCGCCAAAATTCGGGCTCAAGACACTAAATATTGATGGTTGTGCTCTCCTGGGGGTCTCGGATTGTGATTCTCGCATCGGGCAAAATGGCGGCCGACTCCCCACCACTTCTCCCCACGGAGCGTATTTCACCCGGCACGGTGGGGGATCGTGGCGAAGCGGGCCTAGAACGCGTTGCGGAGGGCGGAGTAGAGGCTGCTCAGCATGCACCAGACTCGGGCACGCAGGGAGGGCGAGATCAGAACGATGAGGATCAACACGCAGAGGACAACCGTCCAGCCGCTAATCGCCCGGCCCGGGAGGCGGACGAGAAACCGGACGACGCCCCTGACGAGTGCGACGCCCTTACGGAGCCCCGTCTGGAGGGCCCATCCGAAATCGCTCTCGGAGACGATGCCGCGGCTGCGCCCGGCCAAGCCGTCGGCCGCGCATTCGAGACAGAGCAGCGTGTGGCCGACCTGGAGCAGGCCGCCGGGGTGGAGCACGCGGGAACGCAACATGCCGACGCGCTTGCCGTCGACATAGACGGGGGCGGCGTCGATGCGCCGGACGCGGTAGCCGTCGGACACGACGGTGAGCAGTGCGTGGCGGGGGCACACGCCGGCATCGAGGGTGAGGTGGACGGCACAGCCGGGCTGGCTCCCGACGTGGGCCGGGGCGCGGGTCAGCGCGAACTGAAGCCCGTCCTCGGGCCCGTTGACCACGTGAAGGGAGTCCGGCCGCCCTGCATACCGCGTCATCGCCATCCCGTGTTCCCCTCGACGACATGGGCTGCAGCGATGGTGAGCTGGCCGTCCTTGACGAGGACGCGGGCACAGTCGCCGGCCCGGATCCGATCCTCGAGGATCATGGCACTGATGGGATTGACCACAAGCCGGTCGACGGTGCGTTGGAGTTCCCGGGCGCCGTACTCGGCGCTGTATCCCGCCTCGGCGAGGTGTTCGTACGCGCCCTGATAGACGTGGAGGTCGATTCCGCGCTTGTTGAGGCGCGATTGCAGATCGGCCAGACAGCGTTGGAGGATGCGGCGGATGTCCTCCGCGAGGAGGCGGTGGAAGGGGACGATCTCATCGATCCGGTTGATGAACTCGGGGCGGAAATGGCGGCGGAGTTCCGCCATCAGGGCGCCGCGGGCCGGATCGGTCAACGCCTCGGCGGGGAGTTCGGCGGCGATGTTCGAGGTGAAGATGATGATGCAGTTGCGGAAATTGACGTCACGGCCGCGGTTGTCCTTGACGCGCCCTTCGTCGAGCATGGGCAGGAAGACATCGAAGAGGTCGCGGTGGGCCTTCTCGATCTCGTCGAACAGGAGGATGGTGAAGGGGTTGTGGCGAACGGAGCCGGTGAGCCGGCCCTCCTCGTCGCTTCCGACGTAGCCGGGCGGGGCGCCAATCAACCGGGAAACGGAGTGGCGCTCGGTGTACTCGGACATGTCGAACGTGATCAGGTGTTGGGGCGAGCCGAAAAGGCCGTCGGCGAGGGCCTTGGCCAGTTGCGTCTTGCCCACCCCCGTCGGGCCGAGAAAGAGCATGACGGCGTCGGGCCGGTTCGGGTTGCCGAGTCCGGCACGCGCCTTCTTCACCGCGGCGATCACCCGCGATACGGCTTCCTCCTGGCCGATGATGCGGCGGTTCAGTTTCCGTTCGAGCGAACCGAGCCGTTTCCGCTCCTCGGCGGTGATCTCTTCGATGGGCACGGAGGTGATACGGCTGATCACCCGGCGGATATCGTGCGGGGTGACTTTCGCCTCGACGGGCGTGCCGGGGTCGCTGTCGAAGGCCGCGGGGTTGCTCACGGCGGCCACGGCCTTCAGCCGGTAGCGGGCGCAGGCCTGATCGAGCACATCGATGGCCTTGTCGGGGAGATGGCGCTGGGGCATGTACTGCTCGGACAAGGCGATGGCGGCGTGGAGGGCACGGCGGCTGATGCGCACGCCGTGGTGTTCCTCGAGCGAGGGGCGCAGCCGGTTCAGCACGTCCCACGTGGCCGAGGGCGTCAACGGCTCGACGCGGATCAGTTGGAAGCGCCGCTCGATGGCCGGATCCTTCTCGATGAAGCGGCGGTACTCGTGGAGGGTGGTCGCGCCGATGCAGCGGATCTCGCCGCGCGCCAAGGGCGGCTTGAGCAGGTTGGCCAGATCCATGGCGCCGCCCTCGGTTGCGCCTGCGCCCATGATGAGGTGGATCTCGTCGATGAAGAGGATGGTGTCGGGGGCGCCCTTGAGTTCATCGAGCAGCGCGAGCAGTCTCTCCTCGAACCCACCGCGGTATTGGGTGCCCGCCATCAGAGCGGCCAGGTTCAGTTCGAGGACTCGGTAGTCGGGGATGCCCTTGGCCCGGCCCGCGGCGACTGTCCGGGCGAGCCCCTCGACGACACGCGTCTTCCCGACCCCGGCCTCGCCGACGAGGATCGCGTTGTTCTTATTCCTCCGGGCAAGAACCTCAAGGAGGTGGAAGATCTCTTTGTCGCGGCCCACGGCGGGCTCGAGCGTGCCGTTCCGGGCCGCCGCGCTCAAGTCGCGCGTGAGGGATTCAAGCGAGAAGCCGGGGCGTTCATCCGGCCGGGGGGCGGCCGCCAGGGACGCGGGCACCGGCTGGGCAGGCGCCCCCAGGTTCCGCCGGGCCGGCTTCGGCCCGGCCGCGCCCGGGGTGTGCCCGCCCAGAGATGAGCGCAAGGCGGCGATCATGTCGCCACGGGGCAGGGCGAGTTGATCCATGAGCCGGCTGGGGGCGGCGTGGGCGTCGGCGAGGATGGCGAGGAGCAAATGGCCGGCAGCCGGCGGCTGGCCGGAGCCTTGGCCGAGCCTGGCGGCCATCCGCATCGTCTCGGCGCAGCGCGGTGTGTAGAAGACCTCCCCCGTGGTAGGGGGCATGGTGCCGCGCCAGGTTTCGCCGGCCAGTTCCGCTGCGACGTGAGTCAGATGGGCCAGGTAGGGGCCGATGACAGGCTCAGGCAGGAGGTCGGGCCGGGCGACAACGGCCTCGAACAGGTGCTCGATGCCCACGAAGGAGAGGGCGCGGCGCGCGCTCAGTGTAGCGGCGGCGTCGAGTAGCTCGCTCGTCTCCGGGGAAACAGCAACGTGCACAGGCGGCCCTTCATCCAGTGGCGGCGTTCCGACGGCATGCGTCCAGCCGGAGAGCACGGTACCGCGGGCGGGATGCATTGTGCAAGAAGGACGTCAAGTCGAAGCGACAGCGGCCGGAGGCAGGACAACCCCCGGGCCCGGCCCCGGAGGCGGGCTACACGGAACGGGTGGCGCGCTACACGCCAGCCCCGCCGTGGCCCTCCTCGTACCACTTGCGCCACGCGGCGGCATGGTTCCGGATCCAGTCGAGCACCGCTTCGCTGCCGAGGTCGCGGTGGGCCTTCTCGGACTCGAGCCACTTGTGGCGGAGGATCTCCTCGCGCTGGCCGGCGAGGAACTCGGCCTGGCGCGCCTCGCGCCACGCGACGGCACAGTGCTCGAGCCAATCGGCCAGTGCCTCGTCATAGCCGACGGCGCGGCCGGACTCCTTGGCGAGGGACTCGCGGTGTTGCTCGACGGCCTGTTTCTCCGCCGGTGTGAGCCTCTTCTCGTTCAGCTCCCCCATCCCCTTCACGCTCCTGATAGGCACGATTACCCAAAATGGATGATCGATGTGGCAGCCCAGCCATCAGGACCGCCAGCACAATTTCGGAAAATGATACTACTTTCCTCATTTCGAGTCCAGCAGATTCTGGCGACCTGCTCTTTCCGAGCGACTCGATCCGGGCACCGGGGGATGGGGGAAACGGCCCAGCGGGCAAGGGGGAGAATACACGAGGGCGTGTCCGGGGAGGACACGCCCTCCTGGTGTTTGGCCCTTTTATGAGTAGTCTGAAGCATACAAGACGGCAGATTGCAGGCACGGAGTTGTTTTTTTGGGGTTCGTGTTTG
>JAFGTL010000439.1 GCA_016934125.1 Candidatus Hydrogenedentota bacterium | reverse complement strand
TATCCGCGCTGCACGCTTCCGTGAAGGATGATGGCAGATCCGGGATGCTCCCGGCTCAAGTTCTCAATCACTGCCGGGAGGATATCGCTCTGCTTACTCATGGCACGCTCCTGATGCAGCGTTCCGAGCAACGGCCCGGCCGCGCCTAGCCCACCTCCGGGCCGGCGATGGCGAAGATGTGGCGGGGCGTGCCCGGATACGGATTGGCGCCGCGATACATCCGGATGAAGGGGCGTTGCTTGGTGAATCCCAAGGATTCGAGCCACTTCCACCACGCCAGCGTGTGTTCGAGGGCATCCACGGCCACCGGTTTGCCGGCCGTGCGGGCGAAGGCGGCCCGGGCGAGGGCCTTGGCCGTGTCCACGCCGGCGGCCATGACGGGGCCAATTTGCTCGAAGTGTTCGCCGTGCCGGCCGAGGGCGAAACCGGCGATGGCGCCGGCTTCTTCGGCGACGAGGGCGTACTCGGGCGCCAAGGCGCGGAACCCTTCGATGACAACGCGGCGTTCGATGCCGAACCAGCCCGCATCCAGCGCGACGACGGCGTCGAGATCGCCGTCGCCCATCGGGCGGACGCGCTGCGAAACGGGGCTGTCTCCCGGATGGACGGACGGAATCGTCAACCGGCAGAACTGATACTCGTCAACGAAGCCCAGGCGATCGTACACCTTCTTGCCGGCCGGCGTCGCGTCGAGTTTGATGCTCTCGCAATGGCCAAGCGCCTCGACGGCCGCGGCCATGAGGCGGCTCCCGACGCCCTGCCGCCGCATCGACGGCTCGACGAGCATCATCGCGATCCAGCCCGATTTGCCGCCGTAGTCGATCGCCGTCACCGTGCCGGCCACGCGGCCGTTGCGTTCCGCGACGAAACACCCGGCCGGATTGGCGCGATACAGGAATGCCCAGTCGGCCCGGCGCTGATTCCAGCCCGCGCCCTGAGAGAGGCGGGCGCCCGCGTCCAGATCCTGTTCTGCCATGGGCCTCACGAGGATGGTGTCGTTGTCAATCACGATTCTGTCTCCATCACGCCGCCAACGTCGCGACACGATAGCCCGGCGTGAGTCGGCGGTGCAATCCTTTTGTTGGCGGCGCGGCGGCGCCGGCGGACGCCTTGCGTTGCCGCACTTGGCCCCCTACACTTGGCCTGGACACAGCGAAGGGAGATGGCGTCTCATGGATGCGAAACATACCTTGTTGGCCGGGGTGGTCGTTGCGTGTGCCTGGCCGGGCGTCGCCTTTGGCGGGCCTGAAGTCACGTCCGAGCACTTCACGGCCCGGTTCGAGCGAGGTGCGCTCACGGCGCTCGAGGACGCCTCGGGCCATGTCTTCGTGTCCGGCCCGGCGCCGGAGGAGGGCGCGGCGATCCATCGCGTCGCCGGTGCGCATTGGGCGGAGCCGCAGGAGGCGCCGGGCGGCGCCGTGTCGCCCGGGCAGCCCAGCGAGGCGCGATTGGCCGTGGGGGGCCTGGCCGGGGGGGCCATCGCGACGGCGTGCCGCATCGAGGCCGATTCGGGCGATCTGGTACTCTCCCAGCGGGCCGAGTCGCCCGAGCCGGGCGTGTGGGGCGTATCGTGGGCCATTGCCCATATCCCGCTGGACATGAACATCCTGGTGCCGGGCCGTTCGGGCATCCAACTCACCGCCACATCGCCCGGCGCGGAGCACACCTTCGACTATCCGATGGCGTGGGAGGCCCAACTCGTCGTCGTCGAGGGCGAGGGCCGGGGATTCTACGTGTGGGCGGACGATCCGTCGGGGGCGTTCAAACGACTCGTGGTGCACCGCACGCAGGAGGGTTGGCGGCTCGATCTCACAACGGAGAATCAGGCGCCCTTCGACGGGCTGACGCGGTGCGACTCGGTGGCCTGGCACGTGAACGTGTATGAGGGCGACTGGCGCGTTCCGGCGCGCCGCTACCGGGACTGGGCGGCGCGTCACTTCGGGCCGACGCCCGTCGCGGATCAGCATCCGTCCTGGGTGAAAGACATCCGGTGCTGCGTGATCATGGGCATGAACGCCGATCTCATCGAGGCGCTCGCCGAACGCCTCGATCCGGCCCAGACGCTGCTCTACATCCCGTCCTGGCGCGCCTCGGGCTATGATCGGGACTACCCCACCTACGATGCGCCCGTCGACGCCCTCGCGCCCTTCGTGGAACGCGCCCACGCCCTCGGCTACCGCGTCATGCTCCACGTCAACTACTTCGGCGTGGATCCGCTGAATCCGCTCTACGAGCAGTTCGAGCCGTATCAGGTGCGGAGCGCCTGGGGAAAGCATGAGAAGCAGTGGTGGTTGTGGACAAAGGCCGATCCCGTCATCAAGTTCGCCTACATCAACCCCGCCTGCAAGGCCTGGCGCGATGTCTTTGTCGAGCGGATGGCGCAGCTCTGCGGGGACTACCGCATTGACGCGCTCCACCTGGATCAAACCCTGTGCGTGTTCAACGATCACAACGGGCTGGTGGACGGCATGTCCATGGCGGAGGGCAACGTGGCGCTGCACGAGGATCTGCGCCGGGCCTTGCCGGAGGTGGCGCTGAGCGGGGAAGGCTTGAACGAGATCACTTACCGGCACGAGGCCTTCGCGCAACGCCATGCCTGGGGCCTCCACCACCACAACGGCACGTGGAACCTCGGCCTGCTGGAATGCGCCCACCCGATCGCGTCGTATCTGTTGGAGCCGTATACGACTATCTACGGCTACCTGGGGTACACCCCGCCCAGCCGGGGGCAGCTCTACGCGGCCTGGAACGAGGCGTACGAACACTGGGGCGTGATCCCTACCCTCAAACCGGAGCCGGGCAGCGTGGCGCATCCAGACGGATTCGCGCGGCAGTTGTTCGACGAGATCGCCCTGTGGCAGGGGGAACGGGTGGATATCGATCTCGACTCGGCCTGGCCGCAGGACGTGGCGTTCCCGTTCGTGACGGCGCGGGGCGAACGGGTGATCCGCACGATGGACAAGCGGTTGATGTGCGGCGCGCGCGAGGTCAGCCGGACGCTTGCCGGCGTCCGCGAAGTGCGGCTGCCGGGCTCGGTTCCGGGCTGGCGGCTGTACGATGCGGATCGCCTCTTCGGCCTCGATCCCGAGGTGTGGTATCCCTACTTCGACGAGCCGCGCGATCCCGACGCCTTCCACATCGAAGCCATGCCGGACGGGTTTACCGTAGACAGAATCATCATCGCGGACGATTTCGCTCTTGTGACGACGCGGCAGGTGGGCGGCGTGATCGCCGAGCTCGCCACGCTCGTATCCAAGGCGGTGTGCGGTTCCGAGCGCTTCGACGGCGAATCATTCGAGGGCCGCGGCGATCTTGGCACGCCGGACGGCGCCCAGTTCTGCGGCACCGGCACGGCCATTCACGCCCATCCGCCGTGGAGGACGGGCGTCAGCGGCACCGCGTACGGGGAGTTCCACGTGAAACTCCCCGAGGCCGGGGCGATCCGGTTCGTCAGTGAGGTGGCCATGGATGCGGGGGCCGTCGGCGAGGGCCGAACCGACGGCGTCACCTACCGCGCGATGGCCAAGGCGGGCGGCGTTGAGGAACACGCTGAAGTGCACAGCGCGTCGAGCGAACCGCAGCCACTCGTCCTCGATCTCACCCGGTTCGCCGGGCAGGCGATCGACTTGCGACTCTCGATCCATCCCGGCCCGAACCGCAGCCCGAGCTTCGATTGGGCGCGCTGGTATGCGCCCCGTATCGAACAGGACATCGCCACCGAGGGCGATCTCGCGATCGCCGGGGCGTTGCCGTGGCACATGGCGATTGCCGGCACCAGTGCCGTGCCCCTCGTGTCGGGGCAGCGTTCCGCCCGCATCCGCGCGGCGTTTCCGGGCGGCGTCGTGTTGCTCCGGGATGTGCCGCCTGCCGCGGTTCTCCCGCTCGCCATCGAGCAGGCCTCGTTCCACACGGCCTTTGTGCGCGACACGGGCGCGGTGCTCGATGCGCCGCCGAATGCCTGCGCGGTTGCGCAGGCGGGCACCGTCGGCGGCGTGAGCCGGCCCGGGCTGTTCACACACCCGCCCGATCAGGGCGCGACAATCGTGGCGGTGCCGCTGACGCTGCCCGGCGAGCCGGCGGAACTGCACACCTTCGTCGGGCTGCGCGATGGCTCGGAATCGGAGGGGGTCGTGTTCGCGATCAACGTGAACGGCACGGAACTCGCCCGGGAGGAGGTGGTGCCGGGCGCGTGGCACGAGCTAACCGTCGATCTCACGCCGTGGGCGGGGAAGGCGGTGGTGGTGGTTTTGATCGCCGACGCAGACGGGGCCTACATCTGCGACTGGGCGCACTGGGGCGAGCCCGTCATCCGCGGCAAAGGAACGGCATCGCCGGCCCAATGACTTGCTTTGCCGGGCGGAACCCCCTAGAGTTCCTGACGATTGAGCCCCATTTCGTGCGGAGCGCGGGCAGTGGCAACAACGTATTCCATCATCATTCCGGCCTATAACGCGGCCGCCTTCCTGGCGCGGCTCCTCGAGTCGCTCCGGGCACAGACGCGGCCGCCCCTCGAGATCATCGTCGTCGACGACGCCTCGACGGATGACACGGCCGCCCTGGCCGGGGAATTCGGGGTGCGCTATGAGCGCCTCGGTGAAAACCGGGGCCCGGCCGCCGCGCGGAACCGGGGCGCCGAGTTGGCCCAAGGCGAATGGCTCGTGTTCGCCGATGCGGATACCGTGTTTCAACCGGATACGCTCGAAGTCGTCGACGCTGTGCTCGAATCCGTGGAGATGGATGCCCTCGTCGGCACCTACGCGGGACGCCCCGCCAACGACGGATTTGCGCCCCTGTACAAGGGGTTGTGGGAACTCGCCACGATCGAGATGCGGCTCGCACGGCGCGGCGTCGATGCCGTGCCGATCACGACGTGGGCGCCGCGGCCCGGTGTGGTTCGCCGCGCGGCGTTCGAGTCGATCGGGGGTTTCGACACGGGGTTCCGCGGCGCCGATCTCGAGGACATGGATCTCGGCTACCGGCTCGCCGCCGCCGGTTACCGCATCTACTTCTCGCCGCGGGTGCGAATCGCCCATCACTACCCCGACTCGCTGTGGAAGGAACTGCGCCCCTTTGCCCGGCGGGCGGCGCTGTGGATGCGGATGCGCTCGCGCTATCCGAGGCTCGACACGGGCGGCGAGGGCAGCCCCCGGCAGGCCGTGGCCCATCTCGCGGGATTCGGCGCCGCGGGCGCGCTCGCAGGTGGCGCGTTCTGGCCGCCCCTGCTCGCGGCGGCCGGCGCGCTGTGCATCGCCTACGCGGCCCTGAACTGGGACTTCCTGGCCGTATGCCGCCGCGAGGCGGGAATCGCCTTCGCGCTGGCGGCATTCGCGATCTGCTGGCTCCACACCCTCGTGTTGGGCGCCGCCGCGGCCTATGGACTGCTCACCATGCATCGGGGGAGGGCGTGACATGGCGGGCCGCTACCTGCATGCGCTGAAAGGCGTGCTCGATCTGCGCACGCCCGGCTACCTGATCTTCTTTGTCACCGCCCGCTGCAACTGCCGGTGCAAGATGTGCTTCTACGGCGAAGCCATCGACAACGCGCCGCAACGGAACGAACTGAGCCTGGACGAAATCGAGCGGTTCGCCCGGCGCTTCCCCGGGCTGCACCAGGTGAATTTCTCCGGCGGCGAGCCCTTCCTGCGCGAGGATTTCGCGGAGATTCCCGTTCAGTTCTACCGGCACTCGGGCACGCGGTTTTTCACCTGCCCTACCAACTCGTCCCTGCCCGAGGAGATGGAACGGGCCATCCGCGCCATCTGCACCTCGTGTCCCGATGCCTGGATCCGCATCACCCAGAGTCTGGACGGCGTCGGCCCTGTGCACGACACGCTTCGCGGCCGGGAGGGGCTGTTCGACTGCGTGGTCGAGTTGAACGGCCGGCTTGCCCGGCTCACCAGGGAGTTCCCGAACCTCAGCGTCGGCCTCACGACGGTGATCTCGAAGTTCAATCGCGATTCCGTGCACGAAACCCTCGATTTCGTTTACGACAACCTCGAATTCACGGACTTTGGCGCTCTGTTCGTGCGGGGCACGCCGCGCGATCCTGCTGCCCGCGACGTGGAGGCCGAGGACTACGTACGGTTCATGGCGGCCTGCATCGAACGCCGGCGCACCCACCGCGTCGAGCGGAACTTCACGAGCCGGGTGTTCTCGGCCATCGGCCACACCGTGGTCGGGCTCGTGACGGACACGCTCCGGGAGGATCGGTTCATCTCGCCGTGCAAAGCGGGCCGGCGTATGGTGGTCATGGACGATGAGGGGAACGTGGAGCCCTGCGAATTGCTGGCCGACTTCGTCGAGAAGGGCGTGATCGATCTCGACTCGTCGCGCCTGGGCAATATCCGCGAGTTCGACTACGACATCCGGAAGTTGCTCGGCACCGAGCACGCCCGGCGCGTCCTGCGCGCCATCGTCGAGCAGAAGTGTTACTGCACCTTTGAATGCGCGTGGTCGGTGAACGTGTTGTACACGCCCGGGCTCTGGCCGCGGGTGTTGAAGAACTACCTGCGCCTGGGCCGGGGCGGATCCTGAACGAGGCGGGGCCTACCGGAACCGGATCGAGTACAGATCGGCGTCTTTCATGACAAACCGGAGCCGGATGGGCGTGCCGGCGAGGGCGCGCACGTCTGCATTCCCTTGCCAGGTGGCCACCCGCTCGACTTCATCGCCCACGATCTCATCGGCGTCGGCCAGTGCGAATCCCGGCACGGGCGCGCCGGATTCATCCTGGACTTCGACGCGCACGTCGCCCGCGGCCGACGTCGAGTAGTTGATCGCGAGTTGCGCGCCGGCGAAGGTGAACGGTTTCGTGCGCATCTCGCCGCCCGTATAGGGCGCGTTCACCGACGCGAAGCCGTCGAGCCGCAGGGCGAGCCGCTGAAGATGTACGGTGGGCTGGCCGTACTCGCGCGTGATGTAGAAAGACATCTCGCTGTCGCCGGTGGGAATGATGCCGTGGGCGGGGTAGTTGGTGCGCGAAGTCCAGTTGCGCAGGCCGATGCCGGGGCGTACGAAGGCCTCCATGAACGTGCGATCGTAACGGGTGCCGCCGCGGCTCGTCAGCAACACCGCATCCGAGCAGTCCTGGCCGTAATGGCCTTCGCCGCCGAGTTCGGCGAAATCCGCATCGCTCACGACTTTGCGGCCGGGCATGAAGCGGGCCGCGATGGCGATGTAGATGTGGGGCGCGCGGAAGTAGGGGGTGGTCTGGTTCGTGTATAGCTCTTCCATGGGCGTATCGCCGAAGGACATGGGCTCGGGATCCGTCCAGTTCAGGAAATCGGGCGAGGTGGCCCGGCTGATGGTGCGGATTCCCTTGAACTGCCCTTCGCTCCAGGTGCGGAAGTAGCAGGCGTAGCATCCTTCGTGTTCGGCCCAGAACGCGAGGTTGTGCGAGTCGAAGGCGCCGCCGGTGAGGATGGGCTCGTCAAGGAGCTTGCGCCAGTGGATGCCGTCGGCCGACACAAAGGGGATCAGGCCGGTTTCGGCCACGCCGCCGACGGCTTTGAACCGCTCCCCAGCGGGCACGCCGGGCCGCGTGTCGAGGAAGGGGGCGAAGTTGTGCGAGAGCGGCTCGAACCCATTCAGGATGGCGTTGTTATCACGCGTCCCGTACACCTCGAAGAGCCCGAGGTTGGGTTTGATCCAGTGGATTCCGTCGGCACTCTCCGCGTAGCAGGTGGATTCCGTCGCGGAGCCGTCGCGGGCGTCCACCGGATGGCCGCGGTAATACATACGGAAGGTGCCGGCGTCGTCGATGATGGTGAAGTAGCCGCAGTAGCGGCCTTCCCAGGGCCTGTCGAGGGGATACACATCTTCCGTGGGGCGGGGATGATGCAGGACGAGGCGGGTTCCGTGGAGTCGCTCGATGAGGAAATGATCGACGAACAGTTCCAGGCGATTGCCGATATCCATGTCGTTCTCCGTCGGCCGCGGGCGGGCCGCCCGCGGCACGGCTGTGTCTGCGCGGTGTTGGTGTGGGTTAGCGGAACCGGATGGCGTATAGATCGGCGTCCTTCATGACGAATCGCAGGCGGATGGGTTTGCCGGCCAAGGCGCTGACGTCCGACGCACCCTTCCACGACACGACGCGCTCGATCTCGTCGCCGATGATCTCGTCCGCGTCGGCCTGGCTGAATCCGTCGATGGGCGCGCCCGAAGCGTCCTCGAGTTCCACCCAGATGCTGCCGGCCGCCGAGGTGGCGTAATTGAGAACGAGTTCGCTGCCCGTGAACCGCAGGGGTTTCGTCACCAGCTCGCCGCCGGCGTACGGCGCCTTCACCGAGGCGAATCCGTCCACGCGCAACATGAAGCGCTGGAGGTGGGCCGTGTCCTGGCCGTAGTTGCGCTGGACGTAGAAGGACATCTCCGTCTCGCCAACCGGGATCAGGCCGTAGGCGGGGTAGTTTGTGCGGGACGTCCAGTTCTCATAGCCGAGCCCCGGCCGCACGAAGCTCTCCATGAACGTGCGATCGTATTGGTTGCCGCCGCGGCTGGTGAAGAACACCGTGTCCGAGCAGTCGCCCGAGTAGTCGGCGTTACCGCCCATGGCCGCCATCTTCTCCGCACTGATGACGCGCCGGCCCGGCATGAAACGGGCCGCAATCGACACGTAGATGT
>JAFGTL010000438.1 GCA_016934125.1 Candidatus Hydrogenedentota bacterium | reverse complement strand
CTTGATGGACGGCAGACGCAGGGAAAACGGCACGATGCCGCTTCTGCGTTGGACGGAAACGTAGACGCGGCATCCTGCCGCGTTCCTTACGTGCGGATTGTGGCCCGCGCCGCCCCTTGATTGGGGTGGCCGGTGAAGCTAGAATTCGCTCGCGAACACAGGCTGGTGGGGGCCGCGGAGCGGCTGCAGGGAACGCGATGGAGCTGAGTCCCCGAGAACGGGTGGAACGGGCCGTACGAGGCGAGCCGCTCGACAAGATCCCGTTCACCGTATACGAGCAGATGTTGCCGGCGTGTGCCGTCGAGCGCCGGCTCCGCAACCTCGGGGCGTGCATCATCCGGCGGCGGCCCGTCATCGCCTCCCACTCGCCCGACGTGCGCACCACCCGGACCTCCTACACCGAGAACGGCGTGTGGCTCACCCGCACGGATCACGAAACGCCCCTGGGCACGTTGACCTCCATTCAGGCACCCGCCGAGTTCACCAGTTGGACGAAACGGCACCTGTTTTCCGGCCCGGAAGACTACGACAGGCTCATCTTCCTCATCGACAATGAGCAGTACGAACCCGATTACGACGCGTTCATCCGCTGCCAGCAGGCCGCGGGCGACGACGTGTTCTTCCTGACCAGCATCGGCCTCGAGCCCTTCCAGCACATCATCAGCGGCGGCATCATGGGCACGGAGCGGTTCTGCATCGAGTGGATGGAACGGCGGGACGAGGTGCTCCGGCTCTACGAGGCCTGTGTACGCGCCGCCCGCCGGCGCTACCAACTCCTGGCGGATTCGCCCGCATGGATGTTCAACTACGGCGGCAACGTCACCGTCGAGATCATCGGCCCGGAAGTGTTCGAAACCTACTACCTGCCCCACTACCAGGAAGCCGCCGGGATCCTCCACAAGAAGGGCAAACTCATCGGCTGCCATCTCGATGCCAACAACCGGCAGATCGCCCCGCTCGTCGCCCGGAGCGACCTCGACTACATCGAGGCGTTCACCCCCGCGCCCGACACGGACATGACGCTCGCCGAGGCGCTGGCGGCCTGGAACGGCAAATGCCTGTGGATCAACTTCCCGTCGTCCGTTCACGTAAACCCTCGGGCCGAAATCGCCGCGACAACCCGCGCCTTGCTCGACGCCGCGAGCGGGTATCCCCGGTTTCTCGTCGGGATCACCGAGGATGTGCCCCCGGATCGGTGGCAGGAGAGCTTCCTGACAATCATGGAGACGATCGACGCGTTCAGGAGGAACGCGTTCGGGAGGAACGAGCAGTGAGCGGAGACAGGCCCTTTGTGCGCAAGGCCGCCGAAATCGAGCCGGTGCCGTGCCCGTGCGGCCAGTCGCGCCGGATTGTGACGGGCCGCGACAACGATCGCGCCAGCATTCATCGCGTATCCATCGACGGCCGGGCCCAAACCCACTACCACCAGCGCCTCACCGAGTACTACATCGTGCTCGACGGGACGGGCGTGGTGGAACTCGACGGCGAGGAGGTGCTCGTCGAGCCCGGCGACGTGATCTACATCCCGCCCGGCACCCGGCACGCGCTGCACGGCCGCTTCGAGATCATCAACGTCGTCGTGCCGCCCTTTGACGCCGCGGATGAGTTCGTCACGGAGTAGTCCGTGCCGGCGCGGCCGCCCGGCGAGGAAGGAGGAGCCATGCGCATAGCCCCTATCGATTCTGATGCACCCCCGCCCCCCGGACAGGCGATTCGCGCGAAGACGGCCGCGATGAGCCCATTGGCCGCCCCGCTGCTCCTTACGCTCGTGTGCGCGCTCGCGGGCGGCTGCGGCGGGCCGCCGGGCCCTGCCCCGGAAGCCTCCACCCCTCGTGGAAACGCCGCGGAGCGCGTCATCGACGAAGATGCACTCGCCAGCGGAAGCGAGCTCACGGTAACCGCCGGCGAGGTATTCCAGCTCGCCTTGCGCGAGAACGCCACCACGGGATACCGCTGGGAGTTTGGCGCACCCTACGACGAAGCCATCCTGAAGCTGCTGGACGATACCGTCGAGACCCCGGATTCGCCCGGGCGCGTCGGCGTAGGCGGTACCCGCCGGTGGCGGTTCGAGGCCTTGGCCGCGGGCACGACGACAGTGCGCCTCCGCTACGTGCGGCCGTGGGAGCAGGACGCGGAGCCGGCACGCCAAGCCGCGCTGACGGTAACCGTTCAGCAGGCCGCGGGCCGTTGAGCGGGCGGCCTGGATGAACGGGGACACGGACGCAATGGCCAAAGGCCCAGCCGAACCCGGGCGGCTCGAACTGGTGGCGCCGGCCGAACGGTTCGAAACCGAGTTCTGGGCGATGTGGGATGAGTACGTCGAGGCCGGCGAACGCTACGAGCCCCGCAGCCTGCTGCCCCCGACAAAGGACTTCCCCGCATACCTCCACCGCCTCGCCCGGACGGCCCAGGGAACCGGGCGCTTGCCGAGCCGCGTGCCCATGAGCGTGCTGTGGCTCGTCCGGGACGAGTCGGCCATCGTGGGCACCTGCTACCTTCGCTGGCAGCTGACGCCCGCCCTAAAGCACGAAGGCGGCCACGTCGGCTACAAGATCCGCCCATCTCAGCGGCGCCGTGGATACGGCACGCGAATCCTCGCATTGGCCCTCGAAGAGCTGCGTGAGAAGGGGATCCGGCGCGTCCTCGTGACGTGCAACTCGGACAACTCGCCCTCGGCGCGCATCATCGAGAAGAACGGGGGCCAACTCGAGAACCGCGTGATATCCCGCATCTCCGGCAAAGACGTGTCGCGCTACTGGATCGATCTCTAACCGGGCCTACTCCTCCGCATACCGTACGGCAATCCGTGACAGATTCGCCGCAATCCGGAGCGGCCTGCGCGTCTTCACCTCGAGTCCCCGGCCCGGATCATCGGGCCTCTGCGCGCGCGGATGCTTGACGAACAGGCCTGCAAAATCCAGTTCAACCGTGTTCACACCCTCCACAACGCAGTCCGGCGGCACGTGGATGGACACCGAGACGGGCGCGCCGGGCGCAAGGGCGGCCGTGCCCAGGGCGGTGCCGTTCAAGCCATAGGCGAACGTCTGCCCCTGAGCCAACTCGTGCGGCCCCGACAACGTCAGCTCAATGATATAGGCACGCTCCGGTTCGAGCGGAATCAGCAGCGTGCAATGGCGATCACGCGCCGGAAACGCCCCGTGGAACAGGAAGGCGCATCGGGATCCCGTATACCATCCACGCCCGAGATACGGCTGCTGCGCAATCCCCGAAACATCGAGTTCGGGGCTCACGACCCCGCCCCCGGCCACGTCGTACTGCCCCGGCGTCACGCCGTGTTCGACGCCGAAGGCCAGACTGGCCGGATAGGTGAACGGATTGCCGAACCGTTCGTGAAACAACGTCGCCGTTGCCGTCCACACGCTCTGAAACGACACGGGCCGCAGGAAACTGTTCCACGCCTCCCGGAACTGGACGGCCAACAGGCTGTTGTACACGAACAGCCCCGCCACGGCGGCCGCAACTGGAACGGCCGGACGCTTCTTACAGGCCCCCACCGCCCAGGAGCCGAACGCCGCGATCCCGGGCGCCAGGAACGGCAGCACCCCCACAAACCGCCGCATGCCGAAGGAGCCGCCCGCGTACCACGTGGCGATCGCGGCCGTGACGTACACGTAGGCGGCCAAGAGAACTGCCAGCCGCAGCGCGAGCGGCCGGGCACGCCGCCAGAGCAGAGGCACGCCCAGGAACCCGAGGGCGAGCACGGGATGCCACGCGAACAGCCCGTGGTGGGCCGAGAACAGCACCTCGACGACAGCCGGGGCCGCCCACTGCATCGGGCTGCCCTGCGGCCATGCGGGGCCGTAGCGCAGGAGCCACACAATCACCTGCGGCGTGAATGCCACGGCCAGTCCGGCCACGCATAGGGCCGTTCCGGCCGCGGCTGCCCGCCGGCCCTCACGCGTGCGGCAGAGCCCGGCGGCATCGAACGCAGGCAGGATCGCCAGCACCACGTGACTCGGCCGCACCAGCATCGCCAGGCCGATGCCCAGCCCCAACAGCGCGCGCCCCCCCACCCCGCCGTGTCTTCGGCTGCGTTCCCAAAGCCAGAACACAAGGGCCGCGGCGAAGAACGAGGCGGCGTGCGACATCCAGGGCTGATCGTCCAGATACCACGGCAAGGGCGAGGCCAGCCACACCAGGAGCACGGCGAACAGGGCGGAGCGCGGCGTCGCATAGCGGCGCAGGGCGCTATGCGTCATCAGCGCGCCCAGCCAGGCCAGGCAAATGCTCCCGAACGCGGCCGCCATGGCGTAGGGCGCGGCGAGGCCGTCGCACGGCAATTCCAGTCCGAGCGCCCTGAGCAGAAGGACGCCGCCATGGGCGGCGAGATAGAACGGCAGCCAAAGCACAGCCGTGCCGACGGGCGCGACATTGTATCCCGGCTGGCCGGGATGGGCCTCGGCCATGAGCTCGAACGCCGCAGGAATCGCGCGGTACTCGTTCTCGAAGTCGAGATCTCGATCGAACACCCAGGAATGGAGGTAGGCGTAGTACTGGGGCTGATCGTGGCCGGCCACGAGCCCCCAGTGGTCGGGGCCGCGCACGTCGTGTACGAACCGGTTCACGAACAGCAGGAACAGGCAGAAGAACAGGAATCGCGTCCAGGGCGCGCGTCGGACACCCGGCTCGCCGCTCCCGTTGCCCGCCGCGCCCAGACTCGAACTGCATAGCCACGCCCGCTGGGCGGCGATCAACACGAGGATGAGGCTCACCAGCCATACGCCCCGCGCGCCCAGCACTCCCCCCCACCGCGCCTCGTACACCGGGGCCGTGAGCACGGCCAGGAAGAGCCCCACGCCCAACAGCGCCAGTACGCCCGCCTGCAGCGCCCGGATCGGCCCGAGGAAATGCACCTCGCCGGGCCCGGCCTGTGCCCCCGTGCCGGGCTGCCTCACGTCCTCACCATGCCCAGCCATCGGCGCGCTCACTCGTCGAGCGGGCGCACCGCCAGCCGCGACAACAGCGCGGCGGCCGGCGCCGGCCTGCGGGAAGGAACATCGATACCATACTGAACGGTGCGCTCGCCTTTCGCACGCACATAGGCGAACTGGATCGCCAGCTCGTTCACGCCCTCCTGGGCCGTGCCGGGTTCGACATGCAGTTCGCAGCGGTTCACCTCGTCGGGCTTGAGCGGGGCCGAGTCCAAGTCCCGGCCATTCAAGGCGAACCGGGCCGCCTGCTCGTGGCCAAACCCTCTCGGGAGTCTCAAGTCCAGGACGATGTCGTAGGAGTGGCCGGCCAGCAGCGGCACGAGCAGCGTCGCGCGCGGCCTGTTCGCCACGAACCCCAGCGCCGTGGCATGGGCAGCGGGACTGGACACATCCCACCCTTGCCCAAGATAGGGCCGCATGTCCTTGGCGTGCACCTCAACAGCGCCGCAATTGAGCACGGCGCCGCTGACCACGTCGTATTGGGATGGCCGCACGCCGTGCTTCCACGCAAACCACAGGTTCGCCGGGTAGGAGAAGGGGTTGCCGAACACGTCGTGGAACTGCTCGGCCGACGCCCCCCACGCTTGGCGGAACGACGTGGGCTCACTCGCGGGAATCTCCCGCGAACTGAGTTGGGCTGCGAGCAGGCCGTTGTAGACGATCAGGGCCAGCACGACGGCGGCCACCGGGATGGCCGGCCGCCTGCGGGCCAGGCCAACGGCCCATGAGCCGAACGCGGCCAGGGCGGGCGCGAGAATCGGCAACAGCCCGCAGAACCGCCGTGCGCCGAACGACGCGCCCCCCCACCAGTTGTCGAGGGCGGCGTTCAAGTACACGCTCACGGCGAGGATTACCGCAACAACCACGGTTGTGCGGCGGCAGCGTCTCCACAGGGGAATCAGCCCCAGAAACCCGAGGAGCATCACCGGGTGCCAGGCGAAGATCCCGTGGTGCGCCGAAAACAGCATGCGGACAAGGGCCGGTTCTGTCCACCGCATCGGGTTGCCGGGGGGTGGGCTGAACCCCGAACGCGCCCACCAGGTGAACAATTGCGGCGTAAACACGAGGAACACAGACGCCGCACAAAGCGCGAGCCCGGCTACCCGGCGCCGCACCCCCTCTCCCGGGGCGGCCGGCCGCAGGGCGTCGGCCACGGGCAACGCCAGAAGCACCAGATGGCTCGGCCGCACCAGCATCGCCAACCCGATGGCCCCGCCCAGCGCGGCCCACTGCCATCTCGTGCGGCCTTCACGGAAGCGATCCCACAGGAACACGGCCAGCGCCGCGGCGAAAAACGAGGCGGCGTGAGACATCCACGGCTCGTAGATCAGATACCACAGAAGCGGCGTCGCGAGCCACAGCGTGAGTGTCGCGAACAGGGCCGTCCGTTCCGAAAAGGAACGCCGGAGGACCGCCTGGCTCAGCAATGCGCCCGCCCAGCCCAGTATCAGGCTTCCGAAGGCGGCCGCGGCGGCATAGGGCGCCCCCAGTCCATCTGCAACAAGCTCGGGCACGCCGAGCGCCCCGAGGGCGGCCACGACGCCATGCGCGGCCACGTAGAAGGGCACCCACAGCACCGGGGTGCCCACCGGCGCCACGTTATGCCCAGGATTGCCGGGATGCACGCGGGCCATCAACTCCGGAATGCCGGGAATGGCGGCGTATTCGTTGGTGGAGTCCAAGTCTCTATCGAAGAGCCAGGAATGGAGGTAAGCGTAGTACTGAGGCTGATCGTGGCCGGTGACGAGGCCCGGCGCGTACGGAGAGCGCACGTTTGCGACAAACCGGTTAACGAGCACCAGGAATACACACAGGAACAGGAACCGCGCCCACCGGGCCGAGCGCCTCCCCCCGGGGCCCGCCCCGGTGTCCGTCTCCGGCATCCACCGCGAGCCGCGTACGGCGCAGTACTGCACGGCGATGAGCACGACCATCAGGCTCACGAGCCAGACGCCGCGCGCACCGAGCAATCCGCCCCAGAGCACCGCGTACGATGGCGCCGTCACCACGGCGATAAACAGGAACACCAGGAGCAGGCACAGCACGGCAACCTGGATCTTGACGATGAGCCCCAGGAATGGCGCGGCACCGGACGCTGTTGGAGTCACTCCGCCGTGCCCGTCATCTGCCACGTTGCCCCCCTCCGTGTAAGTCATTGTGTGCCCATCTTATCGCCCCGGCGGCGTGCACTCAAACAGAGGGAACGGATGCGAATGCCGGCGGTTCGCGCCTACTCGTCGTCGGGCTCAGACACCTCGGCCACCTCGACACGCGGGCCCGGCCCCACATCCGGGATCTCCGTCGAGAAGGGGAACTCCATCTGCTGGTTCCGGATGAACTTGTAGCGCTTGAGCAGCCGGAGCGTCTGGAGCGTCTGCGACGCGGTGTAACTCGCGTTGACACTCACCTTATTGAGCATATCGCGCAGAAGAACGGGGAATTCCACGACATGCTGCACGCCCGCGGCCTTCAGCAGTTCCATCGAGCGGGTTCGCTGCTCGAGCGTCGTGGGCAGTTCGGACAACACCAGGATCGCCGCGAAGGGCTGGCCCGAGAACACGTCGCGCGCGAGCGCGAGCGCGTCCTCCGCGACGAACTGGTAGAGGACCGGGCTCGATTCGATGACGGACGGATAGAACCGATCGGCGTGCCAGGCGCGAACCTCGACGACGGCCCGCTCAATCCCCGAGATGTCCACTGCCCCGAGCACAAAGGGCAATTCACGCCGGACCACGGGCCGCGCGTTCTCGACGAACAACTGACCCCGGTTCTCCCCGGCCCGGCGCTGGCGGGGATCCTGTTGCCAGTTCGTCAGCACGCGGAACACGTTCAGTTCGAAGAACTCCCGAACGAGTTGGAGGTTCACATCGTCCATGGCGCCGTGTCATCACTCCAGTTCGCTGAGCGCCTTGCCCAGCGCGTGCTCCGGATCGATCTCGACGATCTGCCGGCCCATCTCCCTGGCCCGATCCGGTTTCCCCAGTTTCTGGAAGCAGAGCCCCTGTTTCGCCAGAATATCCACGAACGTAAAGGCTTCCCCGAACGCACCGTAACACCCGGTTCGCTCGGCCCGGACCTCCGCAGCCCGGTACTGCTCGAGGGCGTCCGCATACTTGGCCCGAACAAAGCAAACCTCGCCCCGAAGATAGTACCCTTCAGGCTGATCCGACTGCAACTCAAGCGATTTCTCGATCAGCGCATCCGCCCGCTCCAGCGACGCGTCCGCCACCGCGCTGTCGCCGGTGAGTTTGGCCGCCCGGCCGAGCAGGAACAGGACGCCGAAACTCGGCCCGCTCCGATCGAGGGCCGCCCGCGCCCGCGCCATCGCGGTCGGCCAGTCGCCCTCTTCGAAGCTCACCTTTGCCAGGCCGAGAAAGGCCCGCCCGTTGCCCGGATCCACCGCCACAAGCCGCTCAAACTGCTGGCGCGCCTCCTCCACGCGCCCAATGCTGATCAGGGCATAGCCGAGATCGAGCCGCGGCGGGGCCAGATCGGGCTTGCGCTCGACCACCTGCTGGAGCAGGTGAACGGCGCGCTGGCCCTGGCCTTCCCGGAGGTAGCATCGCGCCAATTGGTGGTACGCGGCCAGAAACTTCGCGTCCAACTGGATCGCCTTCTCGAAACACCGCGCGGCCCGGGCCCAGTCGCCCTTCATGCTCGCCGTGAGCCCGTCGTCGTAGTAGCTTTCCGCGTTCTCGCCGCTGAAGGGCATCCTCCCGCCTTTCACTCGCGCGTCAGCGCCTCGAGGGCGCGCTGCGCCTGGGCCTCGGTGATGTCCGTCCGGTGCACAACGTGTCCCATCCTGTCCGCCACGACGAATTTCATGGTGCCCGCACGCACCTTCTTGTCGCGGCGCATCGCGGCCAAGGTGTCCGCCACCGGCAGGGCGTCCCACGCCACGGGCAGCCCGTAGGCCTTCAGGCAGGCCCGCTGCCGCTCGACGAAGTCCTCCCCCACGAGATCCAAGTCCCGGGCAAGCGCCCCGGCCGCGTGCATCCCCAGGGCCACGGCCTCCCCGTGAAGGTACTTCCGGTAGTGGGTGACCGCCTCGATGCCATGGCCGAAGGTATGGCCGTAGTTGAGGTTAGCGCGCAGCCCCTGCTCGCGCTCGTCCGCGGCCACGACGGCCGATTTGATCTCGCAGGAGCGCACCACCGGATACTCGAGCGCGGCCACGTCCTTGGCCAGAAGGGCATCGACGTGTTCCTCCATGTATCGGAACAGGGCTTCATCGGCAATGACGCCGTGCTTGATGGCCTCGGCGAGTCCGGCCCGTAGTTCCCGATCGGGCAGGCTGGCCAGAAGCGAGAGGTCGACGAGCACCGCCGACGGCTGGTGAAAGGCGCCGATGATGTTCTTGGCGAGCGGGTGATTCACGGCCGTCTTCCCGCCGACGCTCGAATCGACCTGCGCCACGATGGTGGTCGGGATCTGAACATGACCGATGCCGCGCATGAAACACGCGGCCGCGAACCCGGCCATGTCGCCCACGATCCCCCCGCCCAGCGCCACGACCAGGCTCGAGCGATCGAGGCCCGCTTCGAGAAACCGCCCGCACAGCGACTCGATGTGTTCCAGCCGCTTGTGCTCCTCCCCTGCCGGCAACACGCACAACTCCGCCCTCAGCCCGCAGTCGCGCACGGCCCCCAACACCCGCTCGGCATACAGCGGCGCCACGTTGGCGTCGGACACAACCCCAACCGCCCCCCGGGCCTCGAGTTCCATCAAGGTGTCCGGCAGTCTGGCCAGTGCACCGTCGCCCACCCAGATCGGATACGCCCGCGCGCCCAACGGCACGGTCAGGTGCTTCATTCGTCCTCCGTCGTGTTCGTCTGCGATGTGCTCCGGCGACTCGGGTGCGCCTTCGGAGCCCGTCCGGAGCGGGAAGGCACTGCCATTGTAGATGGGGCCTCCCCCGGGAAGCAAACCCTTGAAGTGAAGGCAAGCGGCAGTACGGCCGCGAAGCGCCTTTCTGTTGTGGCATAGGCCTCCCCGGTTCCGGCCCCCTTCGCCGGCAGGCTCTTTGGACAGGATTTGCAGGATTAACAGGATTCCTCTTGCCCCTCGTCCTGTTCATCTTGTGAATCTTGTCAAATCCCCGCCTTTTCCCTCTCTTCTCGCCACAATCCCGCTGCGAGCCCCGCCCGTTGCCGATACTCTCTCCAGCCACCCCGAAAGGGCTGCGACAACCCGCCCACCCCGGGCTCAGGAAACCGCGCCCGAACAGGCCCCGAACGTAGGTGCTGTGCGCCCCGCCTCCGAAGCCCGCCATTCTGCCGAGCTCCGGGCCAGAGCCTAGGCTCCCAGAACCGTTCCCATCAGTGTTCATCAGTGTCCATCTGTGGTTGAGGCTTCCCTTCCTTCCCCCGTGTCGTCCAGCCGGCATCTCCCGCACCCGCCGCCCAGCGGCACACCCGCCGCCCAGCGGCCGTGCCCTCTGCCTGTCTCGTCCTCCATCCGATTCGTGTCCATTCGTGTCCATTCGTGGTTGATCCTCCCTCTTCGCCCCGATCCGTGTCCGGTGTTCCTCTTTGCGCGGCTTCGCGCACGCTCCGCGCCTCCGCGTTCTCCGCGCCTCCGCGTTCTCCGCGCCTCCGCGTTCTCCGCGCCTCCGCGTTCTCCGCGCCTCCGCGTTCT
>JAFGTL010000437.1 GCA_016934125.1 Candidatus Hydrogenedentota bacterium | reverse complement strand
GGCGTCAAACAGGAAAGGGCGATTATACTCCCCGGCCGGGCGGTTTTCGAGGTTTCCGGGCCGGCCGCGGCGCCGCAGTCCCGGCCAGCACGGGGCGCAGGTAGTCGCGGGCAAGCACCCCGACGCCCCGGGCGTTGAGGTGGTCGTGGTCGCGATAGAGGGCCGGATCGGTAATGGCCGTGGACAAGTCGACGAAGGTCGCGTCGTGGCGGCCTTCGTACGAGCGGAGGAGCGCGGCCATTTCATCGTGGCCGGGCAAGGGGCCGAGGAGCGTGGGAGGACACACGAGCACGACGCGCGTGCCCCGGGCGTTCGCGTCGGCGATCAGTTCTTCGAGCACGGCGGCGTATCGTTTGAACAGGGCGTCGGAGGTGCCGTCGGGATACAGCACGGCGAGCCGGTTGCGGACGCTGTCGGGATCGACGACGCCGCTAAACCGGGGCCACCGGATCTCGTGGTGGGGGCCTTTGACCACCCATTTCGGGGAGAATCTGGCGGGGATGTGGGCGGCGATCCGCCGGAGGGACACGCGGTTCTCGATCGCCACCGCGAGGAAACCCGGCCGGAACGGCTCGTCCATGAGGAAGACGTTGTCTTCGTTCCAGATCCGCGAATGGAACAGCCAGGGATCGATGATGTAGACGAGCGTGTCGGCCGAGTTTCCCCGGGCGAAGTAGTAGGAGAGATAGCATTTCTCCGGCACGACGCCCGCAGCGATCTTGCTGAGGTTGAGGGGCTCGCAACCGAGGCCGTCGCGGAGGGCGGCCTGGCTCTCCTCGTAGAACGAAAGGATAAGGCCGTGGGACGAGCCGAGGACGACGATCTCGCGGTGGGAGTCCCGCGGAATCCGGAAGAGCATGGAATTGGTTCCGCAGGGCGGGGCATCCCGGCGTCCGTCCAGGATCAGCATGAACGCGGCCGCCGCGGCGGCGTTCAACGCGCAGAAGAGGGCCAGCTTGATCAGGAACCGGCGCATCGTCTCATCCTAGAAGACAAAGTAGATGAACTCCTTCGACTCGAACACGCCCACCGAGGCCATGAGCCAGAGCAGGGCGGAATAGGCCGCCCAGCGCACCCAGAGGGGCCGCCGGGCCACCATTTCGCGGATGCTCCCGCGCGACTGGGCCAGGTGAACCGCCTGAAGCATGGCGATCCATAGCAGCGAGAGAATCAAGTCCTCCCGGCTGGCCCGAAGGGTGCCAACCTGGATCACGCCGATGCCGGGGAAACTGAGCACGTGATCCCAGCCCTGGAACAGATGTGTAACCAGGCCTACCGCGTCCGCCATCGAGTCCGCCCGGAAGAAGATCCAGGCGAAACACACGAGGCAGAACGTCGCCAGCACCTGGAGCACCCGGTGCAGCCGCGGCACCGCCGTGAGGCCCATGCGCTCGGCGGCGCCCTGGCGCCACCGGCCGCTGAGCTGCGAGGCCACGACGAATGCCCCGTGGAGCGCGCCCCACACCACGAATGTCCAGTTCGCCCCGTGCCACAGCCCGCTCACGAGGAACACGATGAAGAGGTTGAAGAGCCAGCGGGGCGCCGAGCAGCGGTTGCCGCCCAGCGAGATGTACACGTAGTCGCGGAACCAAGTGGACAGGGAGATGTGCCACCGCCGCCAGAACTCGGGCACGGATCGGGCGAAGTACGGCCGGTCGAAGTTCTTCATGAGGCGGAATCCCATCACCTCGGCACACCCGATGGCGATGTCGGAGTAGCCCGAGAAGTCGCAGTAGATCTGGTAGGCGAAACACACTGTAGCCAGGACGATGGCCGCGCCTTCGTGCTGCCCGGGCGCGCCGTACACCGCGTCGACGATGTGCGCCAGCCGATCCGCGATCACCACCTTCTTGAACATGCCCCACAACACGAGCTTCAGCCCGTTTGCCACGCGGTCGTAGTCGAAATCGTAGCGTTTGAAGAACTGGGGAAGCAGGTTCTGGGCGCGTTCGATGGGGCCGGCCACGAGTTGGGGAAAGAAAGCGACGTACAGGGCGAAGATGCCGAGGTGTTTCTCGGGCTCCTTGTTCCCGCGGTACACCTCGATGGTATAGCTCAGCGTCTGGAAGGTGTAGAACGAAATGCCGACGGGGAGCAGGAAGTCGGACTGGGGCACCGAATACTCCGCACCAAAATACCCGAAAAGCGCCCGGAGCGAGTCGTTCAGGAAGTTGAAGTACTTGAAGAAGAAGAGGAGTCCGAGGTTGCCGGCCAGACTCAGCAGGAGGTACTTGACACGCCGCGACTTCTCTTGGGTGCGCCCCATCATGAAGCCGGCCCCGTAGTCGATCAACGTCGACACGAGAATGAGGATGAGGTAGCGGGGCTCCCAGCACATGTAGAAGTAGTAGCTGGCTGCCAGGAGCAGCATCCATCGGAAGCGGTAGGGGAAGGCGAAATAGAGGGCCGCGACAATGGGGAAGAAGACGACGAACTCAAGGGAATTGAATAGCATCGTCCCCCCTCTTCCACCACGGCGTCCTGCGCGGCCATGCTAGCACGTCGGGTGCGGGGAAACAACGACGCCAGACAGTTCAGACGGCGAGGCTCCGGATGATGGCGTCGTGAACCGTGCGGTTACTGGCGACGATGCCGTCGTTGTCGCCGAACAGGCGGAGCGGGCGGCCGTCGAACTGCGAGGTTCGCCCGCCGGCCTCCTCGACGATGACTTGGGCCGCGGCGTAGTCCCAGGCGTTCAGCCCGGTGTGGACGTATCCGTCCAAGTCGCCGCAGGCCACCGAGCACAGGCCGATGACGGCCGCGCAATGGCAGCGCACCGCGCCGGCCGCGTCGATCAGGGGGCCCGCCACACGGAGGATGCGTTTCCGGCCGGGCGGCCCGCCCAAGTCCACCTCGATCCAGGCCTCGTCCAGGGCGGTCACGCCGGACACGTCGAGCCGGGCACCGTTGCGGAACGCGCCCGCGCCCCGTTCGGCGAGAAACAGATCGCCCGTCACGGGCAAACACACGCCCCCGGCCTGGACGCGCCCGCCCACGGCGAAGGCCAGGGCGATGCCGAATGCGGGAAACAGGCCGCGGACGAAGTTCTGAGTGCCGTCGATGGGATCCATGATCCAACACCGGCCCTCGGGATCGGCCGGGGGCTTGGCCCTGTCGCCTTCCTCGGCAACGAAGGGATCGGCCGGATAGGCCTCGGCGAGCAAGGCTTCCGTCTTGCGCTGGACGGCCAGATCGACCTCCGTGAGCAAGTCGGTGGCCCGCGTCTTGGAACGCACCTCTACGGCGCCCCGCTCGGCATACCGGCCGCGCACGTAGCCGGCCAGCCCTTCCAGCGTGTCCCGGATGAAGTCGATCTCACTCATACGTAGGGCTCCGTTTCCGTTGTGGTTTGAGGGAAGCCGGGCACGCCCGCGTTACCCCTTCAGGCCGGTGAGGGCGATGCCCTGGATGAAGGTGCGCTGCGTCAGGAAGAAGAGGGCGATGATGGGCACGGTGATGGCGGTGGACATGGCCATGAGCGGGCCCCAAGCGCTCTCGTTCTGGCTCTGGAACTGCTGGAGGGCGATGGCGAGGGTGTACTGGCGGCTGTCCTGGAGGTAGATGAGGGGGTTGAGGAAGTCGCCCCACTGGAAGAGGAACATGAACAGGGCCGTGGTGGCCAGGGCCGCTTTGGACAGGGGCATGACGATGCGGGCGAAGATGCCGAACTCCGAGCAGCCGTCGATGCGGGCCGCGGCGCTCAAGTCCTGGGGGATGCCCATGAAGAACTGGCGGAGCAGGAAGATGTAGAAGGGCGTGCCGAACAGGTAGGGGGCGATGAGGGGCTTGAACGAGCCCACCCAGCCGAGCTTGCTGTACAGCGCGAAAAGCGGGATCAACGTCACCTGATAGGGCAGCATCATCGTGGCCAGGCACAACACGAACACCGCGTTCCGCCCTTTCCAGGGGATCCGTGCGAAGCTGTAGGCCACGAGCGAGCACGAGAGCACCGTGCCGAGCACCGCCGAGAAGCAGATGAAGAGGGTATTGCGGAGGTTCACCATGAAGTCCATCATCTCGAAGGCGCTGACGTAATTCTGCCAATGCAATCCGAGCTGCTGCTGGATCTCGAACTCCTCCGGCCAGGCCTGGATCTCCTGTCCGTCCACCAGGAGCGCGTGCCGGCCCGTGTCGGCGCGGCCCAGATCGGCGCCCGTTTGGCCCTGATACGTCACCAGGCGCCGGCCCTCGGCGTCCATCTTCTCGGTGGTGGGAATCCACTGGGGCGGTTCGCCCGGCCTCGAGAAGATGCGGGATTCATGCTTGAGCGACGTGGACAGCATCCACACGAAGGGCGAGATGAAGAGTCCGGAGAGGGCCACGAGCAGGATGAGGCCCGGCCATGAGCGGTTGCGGTTACTCGCCATGGTAATACACCCACCGTTTCGAGGAGACGAGCACCACCAGGGTGGCCGCCAGAATGACGGCGAACAACAGCCATGCCATGGCCGAGGCATATCCCATCCGCAAATACATGAATGAGTTGCGGTAGAGGTAGAGGCAGTAGAAGAGCGTGCTGTCGTCGGGCCCGCCCTTGCCGCCCGTCATGACGTAGGCCTGGGTGAAGTACTGGAACGAGGTGATCAGGCCCATCACGAGGTTGAACAGGATGGTGGGCGTGAGCATGGGGAGTGTCACGTTGCGGAACTTGCCCCACGGGCCGGCCCCGTCGATCTCGGCGACTTCGTAAAGCACCTGGGGGACGTCGGCCAGGCCCGCCAGGAAGATCACCATCGCGCCGCCCACGCCCCACGCGCTCATCAGGATGAGGGACGGCTTCGACCACGAGGTGTCGGCGAGCCATCCGGGGCCGTCGATGCCGAGCATCTGCCGTAGCATGCCGTTCAGCAAGCCGCTGTCCGGATTCAGCACCCACAGCCACAACACGGACGAGGCGACGATGGGGACGATGGAGGGCAGGAAGAACACCGTGCGAAACACGGCGAGCCCGCGCACCTTCCGGTGCAGAAGCATGGCGAGGCCGATGCTCACGCCAAGCCCGAGGGGCACGGAGAACGCCGTGTAAAAGCAGGTGTTGTACAACGCCCGCCAGAACCGGGCGTCGTCGAAGAAGAGCACGCGGAAGTTGGCCAGGCCGATGCGGATCGGGGCGTGAATGACGTTGTACTCGCAGAAGCTGAAGTAGATGCTGGCGGCGAGCGGGTAGAGCATGAAGGCGGTGAATCCTACGAGGTAGGGGGAGGCGAAGAGCAGGCCGTTTCGCAGGTTCCGGCGTTCGGCGCGCGTCATGGCCGCGTCCTCTCGAGGAAGGCGCGCGTGCGCCGGAGTTCGGCGTTCACGGTGTCTTGCACCTCCCGCAGTGCCTGTTCGGGAGTCAACTCGCGCAGCACGACCTTCTCGCGGTACCGCTCGATCTCGTCGCCCATGAACTGCGACACGGGGGTTACGGGCGTGGTTGCGACGGGCCGCTCCATGAGCACGTCTACGAACACGCGGAAGGTGGGATCGTCCGTGAACCGGGCCTGGGTGGCCTCGGATGGCCGGCAGGGGATGTTGTGAATGGCGAAGTTGTAGTCGCTGGACGGCGACGGGCGGCCGTCGGGCCGGGGCCGGTGGAACCAGCGCAGGAAGGCGAAGGCGGCCTCCTCGTTCCTGCACCCCACGGGGATGCAGTCGGCGATGCAGGTGGGGCTGTATGCGACGGGCTCGACCCCCTCGGGTGCGGGAAAGGGGGCGACGCCCCAATTGAGATCGGGCGCGTACTTGGGGATGAAGGTGCATTGCCATTCGCCCTCGATGATCATGGCCACCTTGCCGGTGTAGAAGGGATTCGTCGCGCTCATGTACGCCCCGAAGTTCCGCTGGAAGCTCATGAACTTCTGGGGATCCAGGGCATGGCGCGGGTTGGCGTCCGAGTCGGGATCGATGGCGAAACTCTGCTGCCACTGCATGGATCGGAGGATGTTGGGATCCTCGGCGCACACCATGCGATCGGTTTCGGGATCATACCAGGTGCCGCCGAAGATCACGCCCAGTTTGTAGGAGTGATCCCACGGAATCCATGGGAGAAAGCCGATCTGCTGGATGCCGGACTCGTCCTGAACGGTAAGTTGGGCCGCGAAGCTCTCGAGTTCTTCGATGGAGCGCGGGGGGCGATCCGGATCGAGGCCCGCCCGGCGGAACGCGTCCTTGTTCCACAGGAGGCAATAGGTATCGGTGGTCGTGGGAACGCCGTAGACATGCCCGCCCTGGGATACGGCATCCCAGATGTACGGGAAGAAGGCATCCTGACTCAGGTAGGGATCGCTGCCCATGAACTCGTCGAGGGGGAGAAAGCAGCCTTGGGCGGCGAGTTGGGCCAGAATGGTGCCATCGAGGGCGCAGATGTCCGGCGGCACGCCGCCGGCGATCGAGGTTAACAGCTTCTCCATCAATGAGTTATAACCGATCGACAGCGCGCGGACGTACACCTTGTCCTGGCTGCGGTTGAACTCGTCGATCAGTTCGCGCCGGGACTCGTGTTCATGGCCGGAGTGGCGATCCCAGTAGGTGATGACCACCCGGCCTTCGGCGAGGGCCTCCCTTTCCTCGGGGGACTCCGGCGCCGATGGCCAGAGCACCGCCAGCAGCGCCACGCAGACGAGCAGAGCGATGACGGCGATTGCGTAGTCTTTCAGCACTCCGGGCGCTCCCGATCCAGGCCGTTCCGCGGCATGAACATCCGGGGTTTCCGTGCCGAGGCGCGAGCCGGGCGTAACATGCGCCCGGCCCACCGTGGACTGGACACAGCGGGCATTATGCGCCAGCAGAATCGGCGAATTCCAGGGCGCGGGGCCGCGGGAGGGCGTCGTCCGCCGGGTAGGAGTTCTCCGGCGATTTGGGCGCGTGCGTAACGGTTGGCGGGGCCGCCGGTATTGTTGGAATGGAGGGAAATGCCGGGTGTGCGCAAGCGCACGGTTGGCAGGATCTTGGAGCAGAGCAGTAAACGGATTTGTGTTTGCATACACGGGGACAGTATGCTATAGTCATTGTCAACCTAAGCTGAGATTTGGTTGTTAGGGTGCTGAAGAAGGAGGGAACGCACATGCGACGATTCGGCCGATATCTTCCGATTGCTCTGGTAGTAGGGATTGCCCTGCCGCTCATTGGGTGCCCGCTGATCGTTCTGAAGATCTGCGTGTCCAATGAGACCGAGTATGACTTGGTCGAGCTCAACGTGTCGGACACCGGCGCGGTGAGCTGGGGCGCCAACGAACTTGCGGCGACGCTTGGCCCGGGCCAGAACGTATGCCTCAAGGACATCTCGGCGGGCGACTATGACATTCGCGCGCTGTTCGACGTGAAAGAGGCCGGGAAGGCACTTGTTCCGTGCTACAACTGGGGCGTCGAATTCACGACGCTGAACCTCGCGCTGACCTACCTGTGGGACGGCGAGGAGTGCTACTCGACGCTTGACTGGTATCTGTAGGAGGTCGCGCGACCTCTGAGGCTGCCGGCCTTCGGGCCGGAAACGGCTGCTCCAGCGCCCGAGCGCCAAGCTTTGGGAAGAAGTTGGTGCGGAAGTAACGTTGAAGCGGAAAGCCCGAGGCTTTCCGGACACATCGGATGAATCGGACGGGGTCATCGAATCGGTGGCCCCGTCTTTGTCTTTCCGGGCGCGCCGCGTCCGAGTGGGGCCTGCGTCATAAAAGTGGGTTTTAGGCGGCGCGTTGTTCCCAGAACTCCTCGGCGCGGTTGGATAAGGAGGTACAGCGCAGGG
>JAFGTL010000027.1 GCA_016934125.1 Candidatus Hydrogenedentota bacterium | reverse complement strand
GTGGCTGAGGAAGGCGTGGCCGCGCCGGGTGAGGCAGACGGTGTCGTTGAGTTCGGGGCCGGTGGCGAGGATCTCGCCGGCATCGGTGCCGGTGGGCAGGGGCACCGGGAACGGCGCATAGCCACGGGATCGGCGGAGAAAGCGGAGTTGGCCGGCGATCCGGCGTACGACGGAGTCGTCGGTTCGGATATGGATGTGGCGGTTGTGGAGGAGGAAGCAGTCGGCCATGGGTGCGAGCCGGGCGAGGGCGTCGTCGTTGGTGTGGGCGATGGGCTCGTCGCTGATGTTGCCGCTGGTCATGACGAGGGCGGGGAAGGGCCCATCGAGGAGGAGGTGATGGAGGGGCGTGTAGGGCAACATGACGCCGAACGAGGCGCTCCGGGGGGCGACTTCGCGGGCGAGGGGGTGTCCGGGGCGCTTGTCGAGGAGCAGGATGGGGCGTTCGGCGCCTGTGAGCGTGGCGACGGCGTCTGCGGGCACGAGGCAGAACCGCTCGACGGCGGCGATATCGCGGGCCATGACCGCGAAGGGCTTGAGGTCGCGCGCCTTGCGTTTGCGGAGCCGGGCGACGGCCGCGGCATCGGCGGCGTTGCAGGCGAGGTGGAATCCGCCGAGTCCTTTGATGGCAAGCACCTGCCCGTCGGCCAGGCGGCGCACGGCCTCAGCGACGGCGTCGTCCCCGGCGGCCAAGCCGGCCCCGGCGGAGTCCACGAGTTCGACACGGGGGCCGCACACGGCACAACAGGTGGGTTCGGCGTGGAACCGGCGGTTCGCAGGATCCTCGTACTCGGCCTGGCACTCGGGGCACATGGCGAAGGCGGCCATGGTGGTGCGGGCGCGGTCGTAGGGCACGTCGCGGATGATGGTGTAGCGGGGGCCGCAGTTGGTGCAGTTGATGAATGGATAGCGGTGCCGGCGGCCGGCCGGATCGTTCATCTCCCGGAGGCAATCGGGGCAGGTGGCGATGTCGGGGGCGATGAACACGGTGCGCTCGCCGGCCTCCTCGCTCTGCCGGATGACGAATTCGCCGGCGCCTTCGGGCTCGATCTCCTCGCGGTCAACGGCCTGAATCCGGGCGAGGGGCGGCGGGCGATGGCCGAGTTCGGCGTGGAACGCGTCGAGGGCGTCCGGCTGGCCTTCGAGTTCGATGGCGACGCCATCGGGCTCGTTGAGGACGAATCCGGCGAGGCCGAGGCGGGTGGCGAGGGCGTAGACAAAGGGGCGGAATCCGACGCCCTGCACGACGCCGCGCACGCGCAACCGGATCCGACGCATCCTGAACTCCTTGCGGTTAGGCCCTGCCGGGCGACAAGCGCCGGAACAGCGCGTTCGGCGGTGCGAACGGCGGCTCCGGCGCGGATTCGAAACGTAGCGGGCTGTTCGGCCGATGGACTACTTGTTTTTGAGTTTGGCCTTCAAGGTTGCCACCAACGTCTTGGGGTCGATGGGTTTCTGGAAGATCCCGGCCAGGCCGAGGTCTCGCGCATCGAGGTTGTAGCGCACCGTGTCGCCGGCGGAACTCAACATGTATACCGGCCCGGCATAGGCGGATTCCTTGAGCTTCTTGGCCACCACGCTGCCGCTGTCGACGTTCTCCATCATGAGATCGACGATGATGGCGTCGGGCTGGATGCGTTCGGCGACCTTGAGCCCTTCCTCACCGTTGGAGGCCTCTCCGACGGAAAACCCTTCCGCTTCGAGCACGATGCGCAGCGCCGCCCGAATATCGGGATCGTCATCGATCGTGAGAATGGTTTTCTTGTGAGCACCGCTGGATTCCATTGCCTTCTCCTTCCAAGCCCGTATCAATAACTGGACGAACGCCACTGCTTCATCAAGATTTCTGGCGGCCTCGGGCGTCAGGCCTTCGGCCATCTCAAACTGGTAGCCCCGGATGCCCAGGAGCCAGGCTTCGCCTGGAGGCCCGAAGTGATCCTCGCAGATCGCCAGGATCGATTCGGCCGACACGGAGTGGCTGGTAAAGGCGATCTCCGAGGCAGGCCGGATCCGACTCAGGGTGAAGGGCTCCGGCGCGTCCACGCTCGCGTCGACAAACACCACGGTGTCGTGCTCCGCGAGTGCGGGTGCGTCTTCGATGTTCAACTGATAGTCCGCGTCCACGGTGACGTCCGGGAGGGCCATCGCGTCGAGCCGGCCGGCCAAGGCCGGGCCGAGCCCGTCGTCCTGGCGGCCCGGATTGCCGTAGCCGAGTACGAAGATCCTTCCGCTCACCGCTCCGGCGTCCCGTTATCCGCGGAGTTTTTCGTCGCGTACAGTCCCGTCCGGCCCGATCAACTGAACCTGGAGGCGCATCTTGCCGAGGGCGTGGGTGGCGCAGCTCAGGCAGGGGTCGTAGGCCCGGATGCCCACCTCGATATGGTTGAGGAGGCCCTCGGTGATCTCTTTCTTGCCCTCGAGGTACTGGGCGGCCACCTTCTGCACGGCCTGGTTCATGGCCTCGTTGTTGTTGGTGGTCGACACGATCAGGTTCGCCTGCACGATCTGATCCGTGTCCGGGTTCACCTCGTAATGGTGGAAGAGCGTGCCGCGGGGCGCCTCGATCCAGGCGACGCCGCGGTTGCGGCGCTCGCCCCTGGTGACGAGGTCGGTGCCCTGGAGGTCGGGATCATCGAGCAGGGCTTTCATCTTCTCGGCGGAGTGCACGAGCTCGATCATGCGTGCCCAGTGGTAGGCCATGGTGGCGTTGATGGGCTTGCCGCCGCCGAGGGCCATGAACTCCTGGCGCTCTTTCTCGGCGATCTCGGTATCGATGAAATCGCAGCAATTGATCCGGGCGAGGGGCCCGACGCGATACCAGCCCTTCTCCTTGCCGAGGGACTGGATGAAGGGGAACTTCATGTAGCTCCAGGGTCGGACTTCCTCGCGGATGTAGTCGAGGTAGTCGGCCGGCTTCACCTGGTCGAAGATGATGGCGCCGTCGGCGTCTTTGGCGCGGAGCACGCCATCGTACAGGTCGAGGCAGCCGTCCTCGCGCACGATGCTGAGGTGATTCGAGGGGAACGAGCCGAACTCGAGGAGGGTGTCGCCGCCTTCGACGGTGACCTTCTTGCAGAGTTCGAGGCCCTCGACGGCCCATTCGAGCATGGAGTCGACGTCCTTGCGCAAGGTGTCGCGCTCTTCTGGGCTGAGGTTCTTGTTGATGCCGCCGGGGATGGCGCCGGTGCCGTGGATCTTCTTGCCGGCCGTGGCCTTAATGACCTCCTGTCCGTACCTGCGCATGAGGACGGCCTTCTTGGCGACCTCGGGGAATGCGGCGATGACGCCGATGACGTTGCGTTTCTCGACGGGGGCGTCGAAGCCGAAGAGCAGGTCGGGCGAGGCGAGGTGGTAGAAGTGGAGGGCGTGGGACTGGAAGGTCTGCCCGTAGTGCATGAGGCGCCGCATCTTCTCGCCGGTCGGGGT
>JAFGTL010000436.1 GCA_016934125.1 Candidatus Hydrogenedentota bacterium | reverse complement strand
TTCGAGGGCGACGACTGCCTGTATCGCTCGAAAGACGAAGTCGCCGAGGCCCGCCAGCGCGATCCCATCGACTACTGGAAAGCGAAACTCATGGCCGACGGCGCCCTCACCCAACAGGCCCTTGCCGCCATGAATGAGAAGGCCGAAGCCGAGGTGGCCGACGCGGCCGCCTTCGCCGACGAAAGCCCCTTCCCGCCGCCCGAAGACGCACTGTGCCTCACGGCGAACCCATAGAGGAGAGAATCCCATGGCCTATGTTGTCGTAATGCCCCGGCTCGGACAGACGATGGAGGCGGGCGAGATCGTAGAGTGGATGAAGAGCGAGGGCGAGCCCGTCGAAAAGGGCGAAGTCCTGCTCACCATCCAATCGGACAAGGCAACGCTCGAAGCCGAGGCGGACTACTCCGGCGTCCTGGCCCGAATCCTCGCCACCCCCGAGTCCGGCGAGATCCCCTGCTTCGAGCCCATCGCCATCATCGCCGCGCCGGACGAGGAGATCGATGTCGACAAGATCCTCACCGAGTTCCGCGCAAACCAGGGAGCGTAAACCATGCGTGTAGACATGCAGGGCAAAGTGGCCGTCGTCACCGGGGCCGCGCAAGGCATCGGCCGCGCCATCGCCGAGGCCCTCGTCGAGAACGGCGCCCTCGTCACCATCGCCGATGTCCAGGAGGAGAAAGGCCGCGCCACCGCCGAGGCGCTCGGCCCCGACGTGCAGTTCCAGGCCTGCGACGTCTCCGATCAAGCCCAGGTGCGCGCCCTATTCGACGCCGTCATCGCGCGCCACGGCCGGCTCGATGCCGCCGTCAACAACGCCGGCATCAATACCGGCCGCCCCGAGGAACGCGTCACCGTCGATCGGTATTCGGACGAGATCTGGCATCGTATTGTGGACGTCGACCTTCACGGGACGTTCTACTGCTGCAAGGCGGAAACGGCCCAGATGGTGAAGCAGGGCAGCGGCGCCATCGTCAACATCGCCTCCATTGCCGGCGTAGTCCCCCTGCGCCTCCAGATCGGTTTCGTGGCCGCCAAGGCCGCCGTGATCCGCATGACGGAGGCCATGGCCGCCGAACTCGGCCCCGCCGGCATCCGCGTCAACTCCGTCTCGCCCGGCTCGACGCTCGTCCAGGGCACCCGGCAGCTCTTCTACAGCAACAAGGAGACGGCCGAGCGCCTTGTGTCCTTCATCCCCCAGCGCCGGCCCGGGGAAACGAACGAGATCGCCGCGGCCGTCCTCTTCCTCCTGTCCGACGCCGGCTCCTACGTCAACGGCCACAACCTCATCGTCGACGGCGGCTGGACGTGCGGCTTCTCCCGGGATTTCTGACGGATCACCCGCCGGACTCTCAGGGCAAAAGCGGAAAAGCGGGACTGTTCCTCGCTTTTTTGTGGCCTTCACGCGCGGCCTGGGGACTTCTTCAGCAGCTCCACCGTCCCCTCTTTCGCGCCATCCGGCGACGGGCCACTGTCGAGGACTTGAATCCGACTCGGAAAACCCCCATGCTGCAGGCTGCAAGGCTGCACCTACCCGCGCGAGGGTGGTTATTCTGGTTTCGGCTCTACTTCGAGCGAGGGGCAGACACGATGAGGCTTCAGTTCCCGTTCCTAATAGCATTGGCGTCCGTGGGATCTACCATAGGCGCCGCACAGGACGCCACGTGGAAGATCCTCGAGCCCGCCTCGGCGCCCCAGGCTTACGCGGTGGCCGCGCAGGAGTTCCAGCGCTACTACGAGGCCGTCACCGGCGTGCGCCTCGCCATCCTCTCGGAGCCGGATGCGTCGAACCTCGTTGTGATCGGCTCCGACAGCGTAAACCGCTTCTGCCGCGATGCCGTCGAGCAGCACATCATCGCCCCGTTGGATCTCGGCGTAGACACGGACGCCTATCGGATCAAGTCGGCAAAACAGGAGGGCCGGCAATTCCTGTTCCTGGCGGGCGGCAACGGGCGCTCCACCCTCTACGCCGTCTACGACTTCTTCGAGCGCCGGGCCGGCTGCCGCTATTTCTGGGACGGCGACATCATCCCGAAACAGGCGGCGATCGATATGGCCAGACTCGACATCGCCGAGTCGCCCCGATTCGCCTACCGCGGCATCCGCTACTTCGCCCACCGCAGTCTCGATCGCTTCCAGGCCGAACACTGGGGGCCCGCCCAGTGGGAACGCGAGATCGACTGGCTGCTTAAGAAGCGCCTCAACCTCTTCATGCTCCGCATCGGCATGGACGACGTCTATCAGAAGGCCTTTCCCGATATCGTGCCCTATCCGCCCGACGACGCCCCGCTGCCCGAGGCCGTGCCGCGCTCCTACGACGATCGCACCACGGCCTGGCCGTTGCGCTATCGCGGCGAACTCCGCAAGCACGTCCTCCAATATGCCCGTGACCGCGGGCTGATTCATCCCGAAGACACTGGCACCATGACGCATTGGTATAGCCGCACGCCCAAGGCCTTCCTCGACGCGGTGAGTCCCGCGTTCATGCCCCAATCGGGCGGGGCCTACCGCGGCAACCCGACGGGCGCCGTGTGGGACATCCGCGACGACGTCAACCTCGACAACTACTGGAAGCTCACCCAGGCCCACATCGACGCCTACGGCCGGCCCGAGATGTTCCACACCATCGGACTCGCCGAACGCAACGTCTTCCCGGATCGCGCCG